>NZ_JBEPSF010000021.1:0-96402 GCF_040548725.1 Stenotrophomonas sp. 2619
GGGGGGGGGGGGGGGGGGGGGGGCGGCGGCCCCCCCCCCCCCCGCGCCCCCCCCCCCCCCCCCCCCCCCCCCCCCCCCCCCCCCCCCCCCCCCCCCCCCCCCCCCCCCCCCCCGACAGTTGGTCGGGGGCCCCGGCGCAGTCAAGGGCGGGGGAGCAAGAGCAAGAGCAAGAGCAACAGCAGCCGAGCAACGCTCGGCTCTACCGGGTCGCGGCTTGGTTTTTGCCGAGCCATGCTCGGCACCCCTCTCCAAACAATGGCCAACAGCCCGCTCTTCCCCTGCGCACCGACATTCTGTCAACGGGACGGCGGGTATGGGTTCGCGGGACCCTCCACCGCATGGATGCGGTGGCGGAGCCCACATGGACGTGCTTGCGGCGTGTCCCGTGAACCCATACCCGCCGTCACGCCCCGGCAGACCAAAGTGCCGCCGTGCTTTGAGCTTTAGGCTTTGGCCCAAACCACAAATTGCGAACCATTCTCATCAATGGTGTAATTCGCCATTCAATAAAAGCCCACCCCCAGTGCCCACTCCAACCTCCAGCGTGCAGCAGCAACAAAGTCGCGGCTTCTGGCTGCGCACCCTGCACCAGTGGCACTGGATCAGCTCGGCCGTCTGCCTCATCGGCATGCTCCTGTTTGCCGCCACCGGCATCACCCTCAACCATGCCGCCCGGATCGAAGCCACCCCGCAGGTCGTCAACCGCCAGCTGACCCTCCCCGCCGACCTGCTCGCCGGGCTCGGCGACCGCGCCGACGGCAACGCCCCCCTGCCCCGTACCGCCACCCGCTGGCTCGATGCCCAGTTGAACATCTCCATCGGCCGCCGCCCCGCCGAATGGTCCGATGGCGAAATCTACCTCTCCATGCCCAGCCCAGGCGCAGACGCCTGGCTCAGCATCGACCGCGACAGCGGCGCAGTCGAATACGAAGCCACCATCCGCGGCTGGGTCTCCTACTTCAACGACCTCCACAAAGGCCGCAACGCCGGGCCCGCCTGGGGCTGGTTCCTCGACGTGTTCGCCGGCGCCTGCCTCGTCTTCTGCATCACCGGCCTCTTCCTGCTCCACCTCCATGCCCGCCAGCGACGCATGACCTGGCCCCTGGTCGGCCTCGGCCTGATGATCCCCCTGCTCATCGCCCTCATCCTCATCCACTGATCGCCCCACGGAGCCGCACCATGCGCGTCACCCTGACCATCGCCCTGAGCGGCCTGCTCGCCACCAGCCCTGCCTACGCCGCCACCCTCGACATCAACGTCGAAGTGCCCAAGCTCACCGTTGCCGAGTATCACCGCCCCTACGTCGCAGTGTGGCTCGAAGGCGCTGACCAGAAAGTCGCCGCCAACCTCTCGGTCTGGTACCAGCAGACCGGCAACAGCGAAGGCCATGGCACCAAGTGGCTGCCCGACCTGCGCCAGTGGTGGCGCAAAAGCGGCCGCACCCTGGACGTGCCCGTCGACGGCGTCACCGGCCCCACCCGCCCCGCCGGCAAACAGGCCCTGTCGTTCAACGACAAGCAGCCCGCGCTGAAGGCCCTGGCCCCCGGCAACTACACCCTCGTGGTCGAAGCCGTGCGCGAAGTCGGCGGCCGCGAACTGCTCAAAATCCCCTTCACCTGGCCGGTCACCACCGCCCAGAACGGCAAGGCGCAGGGCGCCACCGAACTCGGCCTGGTCACCCTCAGCGCCAAACCGTGACCTCCCGCCCGCCTTCGCCGGCGGGCACACCACCTCCCCGCATCGCCGCGTAGCATCGGCGGTCGGACCGTTCCCCGTTCACCGGGCATGTCCCTCGCACCTGCCCCCTACATGGAGTTGTTGATGAAGCGCTCGCTCGTCCTAGCCGCCGCCCTGGCCGCCGCACTTCCGTTCTCCGCCCTGGCCCACAAGGCCTGGCTGCAGCCCTCGCAGACCGTCGTTGCCGGCGAGACGCCGTGGATCACCGTCGATGCGGCCGTGTCCAACGACCTGTTCTACTTCAACCACGTGCCGCTGCGCCTGGACAACCTCATCATCACCGCCCCCGACGGCAGCCTGGTGCAGCCGCAGAACGCGGCCACCGGCAAGTTCCGCAGCGTGTTCGATGTCGAGCTCACACAGCAGGGCACCTACCGCCTGGCCACCGTCAACAACGGCCTGTCGGCCAGCTGGGAAGAAGACGGCAAGCCCAAGCGCTGGCGCGGCACCCCCGCCACCTTCGCCACCGAAGTGCCGAAGAAGGCCAAGAAGCTGCAGGTCTCCCAGTCGGTTGGCCGGGTGGAAACCTTCGTCACCAACGGTACCCCCAACGACACCGCGCTGAAGCCGACCAGGCAGGGCATCGAAATGGTTGCGCTGGGCCATCCCAATGACCTGGTCGCCGGCGAAGCGGCCCGCTTCCGCGTGCTGGTCGACGGCAAGCCGCGCGCCGGCCTGGCGTTCGAGATCACCCGCGGCGGCACGCGCTACCGCAACGCCCAGGACGAGATCAAGGTCACCAGCGACAAGAAGGGCGAGTTCAGCGTCACCTGGCCCGAGGCCGGCATGTACTGGCTGGAAACCGGCAGCGAGGACAAGAAGACCTCGCTCAAGCAGGCCAAGACCCGCCGCCTGAGCTATGTGGCCACCCTCGAAGTGCTGCCGCAGTAACACAACGCGCAGTTCCGCTTGAGGCCGCATCTGCGGCACGCCCCCTCCCCGGTGGAGGGGGCCTTTACCAGGATCGATGAGGGTGCGGGCCGCATGCCCTCCCTGCCCCAGCCCATGAACGACGAACACCTCGACATCGCCAGCCTCGGTGGCCACACCATGGGCACCACCTGGCAGGTAAAGCTGGTGGTCGCGCGCACGCGCGACCTGCACCCCCTGCATGCCGGCATCCAGGCCCAGCTCGACGCCATCGTGGCGCAGATGAGCACCTGGGAAGCCAACAGTGACATCAGCCGTTTCAACCGTGCCGCGCCCGGCAGCGCACAGCGCGTGCCCGACCTGTTCGCGCACGTGGTAGACGCCGCCGTGGACATCGCCCGCCGCAGCGCGGGTGCCTTCGACCCCACCGTGGGGCCGCTGGTGGCGCTGTGGGGGTTTGGCGCGCACGCGCACGCACAGCGCATTCCCGACCCCGCCACGCTGGCCGCCACCCGCGCGCGCTGCGGCTGGCAGCGCCTGCACTGGGCCGATCAGACCCTGCAGCAACCCGGTGGCGTGGAACTGGATCTGTCGGCCATCGCCAAAGGCTTCGGCGTGGACCAGGTCAGCGCCTGGCTGCGCCAGCAGGGCGTGCATGCCGCGCTGGTGGAAGTGGGCGGTGAACTGCACGGTTACGGCCGCAAGCCCGATGGCCAACCCTGGCGCGTGCTGGTCGAAGCCGGTCCCGAGGAAGAAGCCAGCACCGCATTGCCGCCACGGGTGCTCGCGCTGGACGACCTGGCCGTGGCCACCTCCGGCGACCGCTGGCATCACTTCGAACAGGACGGCGCGCAGTTCAGCCATACCCTGGACCCGCGCAGCGGCGCGCCGGTCACGCGTGCGGCGGCCGCCGTCACCGTGGCCGCACGCGACGCGATGCAGGCCGACGGCTGGGCCACCGCACTGACCGTGATGGGCGTCGAGCAGGGTCTGGCCTTTGCCCGCGAGCACGCGCTGGCCGCGCGCTTTGTCAGCCGCGGCACGCAGGGCATCGAAGAGCACCTGAGCCCGGCCTTCGCACAGCTGCTGGATGCACCACAGGCGCCGCCCGCATGAGCCGTCCGACGCGCGCCACCGTGGGCAACCTGCTGGTGATCGCCGTGCTGGTGGTGCTGGCGTGGCTGCTGCTGCGCCTGCACCTGCAGGCGCCGTGGTGGCAGGGTCCACCGCTGGCGTCGCACTGGCGCATCGCCGCCGCCAGCGTGTTCGGCTATGCCGTGCTCTGCGCCGCGATCTGGTGGCGGGGGCGTCCACGCGACGATGCCGCGGTAGCGGGCGGGCCGGTACCGCTGCTGCTGGTCTGGGCCAGCCAGACCGGCTTTGCCCAGCAACTGTGCGAGCGCAGCGCCGAGACCCTGCGCGCGGTGGGCGTACCGGTGCGGCTGCGCGGCCTGCACGAGGTGGATGCCAGCACGCTGCAGCAGGCCACGCAGGTCCTGTTCATCGCCAGCACCACCGGCGAAGGCGACGCGCCCGACCACGCGCTGCCGTTCCTGCGCACGGTGATGCCGCAGGCGCTGGCACTGCCACAGCTGCAGTACGGCGTGCTGGCACTGGGCGACCGCAGCTACGGGCACTTCTGCGCGTTCGGCCACCAGCTCGATGCGTGGTTGCGCCAGCACGGCGCGCACCCGTTGTTCGACACGGTGGACGTGGACAACGCCGACCCGGCCGCGCTGCGCCACTGGCAGCAGCTGCTGGGCCAGCTGGGCGGCACCGCCACGGACCTGCCCGACTGGACCCCAGCCGATTACCTGCACTGGCAGCTGCGCAGCCGCACGCTGGAAAACCCGGGCAGCCCCGGGGCCGGCACCTGGCGCGTATCGCTGGTGCCCGCCGACGGCGTCCTGCCCGCGTGGCAAGCCGGCGACGTGGTGGAAATCGGCCCACGCCATGCCCCGGCCGCGGTGGATGCGTGGCTGGCCACCACCGCGCTGGACGGCACGCAGCAGATCGACGGCGACACCCTGCACGCGCACCTGTCGCGCGCGCACCTGCCCGATGCCGATGAAGCACCGGCCGACGACCCGGCCGCGTTGGTGGCGTCGTTGCGCCCGCTGCCACACCGCGAGTACTCCATCGCCAGCATGCCCGGCGAAGGCCACGTGCAGCTGTTGCTGCGCCGCCAGTTGCGCCCAGATGGCACGCCCGGTCTGGGCAGCGGCTGGTTGTGCGACCACGCCGCGCTGGGCGACCGCATCGACCTGCGCTTCCGCAGCAACCCGAATTTCCACGCCCCTGCGCCGGACGCCCCGCTGATCCTGATCGGCAACGGCACCGGCATCGCCGGGTTGCGCGCGCACCTGCGTGCCCGCATCGACGCCGGCGCGCGGCGCACCTGGCTGCTGTTCGGCGAGCGCACGCAGGCGCACGACTTCTACTTCGGCGACGAACTCACCGCCTGGCAGCAGGCCGGCTGGATCGAACACCTGGATACGGTGTTCAGCCGCGACGGCGGCGAACACCGCTACGTGCAGGATCGCCTGCAGGCGCACATCGACCGGCTGTGGGAATGGTCACGCGAAGGCGCCACGATCCTGGTCTGCGGCAGCCTGCAGGGCATGGCCCCTGCCGTGGACGCGGTGATCGAACGCGCCCTGGGCCGCGAAGGCAAGGAAGCGCTGATCGTGGCCGGGCGCTACCGGCGCGACGTGTACTGAGTGCTTGGACGCGGCAGCACCGGCCCGCAACGGAGCCGCCTTCGATACAGGTGATGCCACCACCGAACGCTGCACACGCTATCGGCAGTCGATCGGGATGCGACCCTACCGCGCGCTCAGTCGGATCGCGAGCAGTTCACCGCCACCACGCAGCGCAAATCGTTTGCGCGGGCCAGCCGCCAGCCAGGCGGTGTCGCCGGCGTCCATCGGCGGCAGGTCGGTGTCGCCCTCGAACTGCGCCTGTCCGGCCAGCAGATGAATCGCCCATGCCACCGCCGGTTCGGTGAAGAAGAACATGCTGCCCACCAGCGGCCGGTGCAGCAGTTCGGCTTCCAGCGCGTCGCGGCGCCACATCAGGTTGAAGTCGTGGGTGAGGCCGTCCACCAGCTCGCCGTGGATCTCCGCTTCGCCGGCAAACCGCATCCGGTCATGCGGGGGCAGCAGCGTATGCACGGCCCCGTCGGCGAAGCGCAGGCGCAGGCCTTGCCCGCGCAGCAACACCAGTTCGCGCTCGATGCCGGGGAACGCGGAGAACGCGGCATCCTGCTCGATCTCGGCGATCGACAGGCGCACCTGCCACTCCCCGGTATCGGGCACGCGCAGGATTTCCCGCGTCCAGCCCAGGCCATTGCGCCAGCGCTCGCGGCGGTACTCGAAACTTGGAATCACGCGCGTGGCCGCGCTCAGGACGGTATCGGTCGACATGCCGGCATTGTGCCTCAGCCGGCGCGGCCGCCGCAGTCCGGACCCAGCAGCTGCGAACGCGCCAGCCAGTCTTTGTCAGGGTAGTAAGCGAACACCATCGCACCGTCACGCAGGCTGTTGATGAGCGGCTTGGCCACGGTCAGCCGCACCGCCGGGCAGCCAAGGCTGCGGCCGAGCCGGCCCTGCAACCGGGCCATGGTCGGGTTCACGTACGGGGCGCCGTGGATGACGATGGCGCGGTCGCGCGCATGGTCGTTGAAGCCCGGCTCCAGCCCTTCCAGGCGCAATGAATAGCCATTGCCGCCCATGTAGGTTTCCTTCGCGGTGAACGCGCCCAGGCTGGACATGAAGCTGCCATCGCGATTGGAAAAATGTTCGGTCTGGTTGCCCCCGCTGTTGCGGCCATGCGCCACCCATTCCTCGAACAGCAGTTTCTGCCGGGCCAGGTCGAACACCCACATGCGCTGCTCGGTGGACGGGCGCGAGTAGTCGATCACGCTCAGCCGGGTCGGGTCGATGCCCAGCTCCGGCCGTCGCAGTGCGCAGGTCATCGCCTTGGCCGCCAGCTGCAGCACTTTGCGGTCGGCGCCCGGCGCCGCGCGCGCCAGCATGTCGGCCAGCTGTGCCGGCGGCAGGGCGGCCGGCGCGGCGGCCGCGCACGCGCCCACGGCCGACCCGGCCAGCGCCAGCCCACACAGGACAGTTCGAGTTCTCCGGGTCATGCGCATGGACGACATACCAACAGGGCCAATCCTTACAAGGTGGACCCACCCGCGTCCGATTCCAACACCGGCTGCAGGTTCTGTTCATCGGCCACCGGGCGTACCGCCGGCAGGCTGGTCACCAGCAGCGTGGTGCCGGGCACCAGCGCCTTGTACAACTGCTCGGCAAATTCCGGTGGCAGCGCCATCGGCAGGCTGGGCGTAGCCAGCAGGTCCGGGCTGGCATTGCCCGCGCTCTGCCCCAGCAACGGGTAGGCGGTCCACTTGTGCAGGCGCTGGTGGGCGTCCAGCGGGCTGGGTACATCCGAGTAGCCCTGCTGCATCACGAACAGGGTGGTGCCCTCGAACGCCGGCAGGGCTTTGGCCTCCAGCCGCGATTCGCCGATCAGCACCCCATCGCGCAGCACGTACAGGCGCTGGTCGTGCAGGCTGACCAGGATGCCCACCTGGCCACTCGGCGCGGCCGCGTCGTTCCAGTAATGCGCCGGCGCATCGGTGGTTTCCACCAACGGCTTGCCGGTGCTGTTCACCGGGGCCAGCACCGCCGGGTAGGCCAGCGTCATCGGCGCGCTCTTGGCGTCGGCCACCACCACGGTGTCGCCGCGCCGGGTTTCACCGAACAGCTTCTGCGCGAAGGCCTGCGGCAGGCGCACGCAGCCGTGCGAGGCCGGGTGCCCGGGCAGGTTGCCGCCGTGCAGCGCGATGCCGTCCCAGGTCAGCCGCTGCATGTAGGGCATCGGCGCACTGTTGTAGAGGTTGGACTTGTGGTCCTTGTCCTTCTGCAGAATGGTGAACACACCGGTCGGGGTTTCATGCCCGGTCTTGCCCGAGCTGATCGTGCTCAGGCCGATGGCGATGCCGTTGCGGTACACATACGCGCGCTGCTCATCCAGGCTGACCACCAGCACGATCGGCCCGGCCGGCGAGATTTCCGGATGCCAGAGAAACTCGCCCGGCTTGAGATCGGTGGGCCCGCGCGGTGCGGCGGTGGCTTTTTCAGCGCTCGTGCTGGCCGGCGGCGCAGCAGCCGCGGCCGAGCAGAATCCGCTGGCGAACAGGGTGGCCAAGGCCAGGGTAAGCAACGCGCGGCGTGGTGCCATGGGGTCATTCCATCCAGTGATGCGCAGACGCTACACCAACGCACTGCATGTAGCAGGTGTTCGCCCGGTGTTGATCAAGACAGCCACGCATGGCGCGGCGTTGTCGGCGCGCACACACCACGCCGTCCAAAAAGAAATTGCCCGGCCACGCATCCCTGCGCAGTACCGGGCAATCGTCACATCCTTGTCGGCATCCCGCCTTCCCCCTGTGCATCCTGCCCAGTATGGGTGCCGGCCATGCTCCCTGCACTCGGCCGTATCCTGTTCCGCCATCACAGCCCTTCCCGGGTCTGGATGCCACCGTCCTGGTGGATCCGCGCCATTCCTTCCGCGCCGCATCCCTGCGCACCGCGTCCCTGCGTATGTCGGTGTCACCGCGCGTCCTGCGCGGCGACCAGTGACCGGCTCCCTGCCCGTCCCCGACCTGTCCTGTCTGGTCAGCGCCTCGGTACGGATGCCGGCAACGCCCTCCTGGGCGGTTCCGCGGCGGGGCTCTTCATGATCCCCGTCGTCATCCGTTGTCGATTCCGTTCGACCGTTGCTGTCCCTATCCCCTTCACCCGCGTCAAATCCTCGACGCGAAGGAAGTGGCCGTGTTGTCGCCGGTACGCGACGATCGCGTCGGCCTTGCGTGGCCCCACGTTCGCCAGTCCCTGCTGCAGCGTCGACGCATCTGCTGTATTGATGTCGATCCGGTCGGATGCTTGCGCAGCCGCCATCAGCAACAGTCCCAGCACCAGCGCCTTACACGAAAACCAAGGCCCCACCTTGCTACTCCTTGTGGCTCGGCACCCGGTGCCTGCCGGCTATCCCGTCGGAAGCGCCAGTGTGCCTCGCCACATACACACAGCCTATCGTCCACAGCGACTTCACACAGCCAGCCAAATACCTGACGTCGTGTAGGGAAATCCCTACCCCGCTCCCGGGCGTAGAATGTGAGGACTTGCCAATGCATCCGGAGTGTCAGATGGACAGCACCAAACTCGGCCAATTCGTCAGTGAGAAGTGGGACAGCGAAATCGTCCCGCAATTGGTCGATTACATCCGTATTCCCAACAAATCGCCGATGTTCGACGCAGATTGGGTGGCCAATGGGTACATGGAGCAGGCCGTCACCCTGATGGAAACCTGGGCCCGTGCCCAGAACCTGCCGGGCCTGACGGTGGAGGTGGTGCGCCTGGAAGGCCGCACGCCGCTGCTGCTGCTGGAAATCCCCGCCTCCGGCGCCGAAACCGGCGACGACACCATCCTGCTGTACGGCCATCTGGACAAGCAGCCGGAAATGACCGGCTGGGACGACGACCTGGGCCCGTGGGTGCCGGTGCTGCGCGGCGACAAGCTGTACGGCCGCGGCGGCGCCGACGACGGCTACGCGATGTTCGGTTCGCTGGCCGCCGTTCTGGCGCTGCAGGAACAGGGCCTGCCGCATGCGCGCTGCGTGGTGCTGATCGAAGCCTGCGAAGAATCGGGCAGCTACGACCTGCCGGCCTACGTGGACCACCTGGCCGACCGCATCGGCAAGCCGTCGCTGGTGGTGTGCCTGGATTCGGGCTGCGCCAACTACGACCAGCTGTGGTGCACCACCTCGCTGCGCGGCCTGACCGGTGGCAACTTCTCGGTCAAGGTGCTCAACGAAGGCGTGCATTCCGGTGATGCCTCCGGCGTGATCCCGTCCAGCTTCCGCCTGCTGCGCCAGCTGCTGTCGCGCATCGAGGACGAGAACACCGGCCGCATCCTGATCGACGGCATGAATGTCGAGATCCCGGCCGAGCGCCTGGAACAGGCCAAGCGTGCCGCCGACGTGGTGGACACCGCGATCTTCGAGAAATTCCCGGTGGTCGACGGCCTCAAGCCGATGAACGAAGACCTCACCGAGCTGGTGCTCAACCGCACCTGGCGCCCGGCGTTGTCGGTGACCGGCGTGGACGGCATGCCGCCGCTGGCGTCGGCCGGCAACGTGCTGCGCCCGCATACCGCGGTGAAGCTGTCGCTGCGCCTGCCGCCCACCGCCGACGGCAAGGCCTGTGGCGAGCTGCTCAAGGAAGCGCTGCTGCGCGACCCGCCCAATGGTGCGGAAGTGAAATTGGACCTGGAAAAGGCCTCCAGCGGCTGGAATGCGCCGGCGATGGCGCCGTGGCTGACCCAGGCCATCGACGACGCCAGCCAGACCTTCTTCGGCAAGCCGGCGATGTACATGGGCGAAGGCGGCTCGATCCCGTTCATGGGCATGCTGGGCGAGAAGTTCCCCGGCGCGCAGTTCATGATCACCGGCGTGCTTGGCCCGCACTCCAATGCGCATGGCCCGAACGAGTTCCTGCACATTCCGATGGGCAAGAAGGTCACCGCGTGCGTGTCCAAGGTAATCAGCGAGCATTACGCGGCCAGCCTGCGCGGTGAGACCAGCGGTTCGCCGGTCGCCGCCGACAGCGGCACCCGCCACGGCGGCCACGGCTGCTGCTGATTGCGTCACGCCGTGACGGACGCAGCCTGGCCTTGCTAGGCTGCGTCCATCCTTCGACGGCGTAGATGGCATGAACGGACTGTTTGGCAGCACCAGCTGGCTCTACATCATCCTGGTCGGCTTTTTCGTCGGCCTGCTCGGGCGCTTCTTCATGCCCGGCAACAACCGCATGGGCTGCCTGTTGACCATCGTGCTGGGCATCGTCGGCGCACTGCTGGCCGGCTGGTTCGGCCAGTACATGGGCTGGTATGCCGCCGGTGAGCCGGCCGGCTTCCTCGGCGCGGTACTCGGTGCGGTGGCCGTGCTCGCCCTGCTGCGGCTTGTGAGCGGCGGCGACAAGCGCTGAGCCCCCGTATTTTTCCTATTCTCCTGGCGCCCCCGGTGCCGCTTCGACGTACCTGTCCATGAACGATCCTGCTTCCGATCCCCAGCGCGCCGAACTGCGCCGCCAGTGGGCCAGCACCGCGCTGAACGACCCGCAGCTGGCGCTCGACCGCGCCTCGGTCGACGCCGGGTTCCGCAGCTACTGGCGTGCCACCAGCTCGCGCGGCAGCCACATCGTGATGGACTCCCCGCCCGGGCTGGAAGATGTGCGCCCGTGGCTGCGCATGCACGACCTGCTGGAACCCAATGGCGTGCGCGTGCCGCAGGTGCTCGAGCGCGATGTCGAACAGGGCTTCCTGCTGCTGGAAGACCTGGGCGGGCCCACGCTGGCCCGGCACATCGACGACAGCAATGCCGACGCGTGGTTCGATGCCGCCTTCGCGCAGCTGATCCGGCTGCAGCAGATTCCCGTGCCCGAGGGCATGGGCAGCTTCGGCGAGGCGCTGCTGCAGCGCGATGCCGGGCTGTTCGACGAATGGTTCCTGCAGCGCCACCTGGGCCTGCAGCTCGACTGTGGCGAGCTGGAGCAGCTGCAACTGATGCACCGCCGGCTGATGGACAACGCCCTGAACCAGCCGCAGGTGCTCACACACCGCGACTTCATGCCGCGCAACCTGATGCCGGTCGACGGCGGCCCGGCCGTGCTGGACTTCCAGGACCTGGTGCGCGGGCCGATTGCCTACGACCCGGTGAGCCTGTTCAAGGACGCATTCCTGAGCTGGCCGCTGGCCAAGGTGGATGCGTGGCTGGCGCGCTACCACGCCCAGGCACTGGCCGCCGGCCTGCCGGTGCGGCCGTGGCCGCAGTTCCTGCGCGACGCCGACTGGATGGGCGTGCAGCGCCACCTCAAGATCCTGGGCCTGTTCGTGCGCCTGCGTGACCGCGACGGCAAGGGCCACTACTTCGACGACGCGCCGCGCTTCATCGCTTATCTGGACGAAGTGCTGCCGCGCCATCCCGAACTGGCCGCGCTGGACGACCTGCTGCAGCGGCGCATCAAACCGGCGCTGGCGCAGCTGGCCAGCCCGGTGCTGGCGCGCCCATGAAGGCCCTGATCTTCTCGGCCGGCAAAGGCGAGCGCATGCGCCCGCTGACCCTGCACACGCCCAAGCCGCTGCTGGTGGCCGGCGGCAAGCCGTTGATCGCCTGGCATCTGGAAAAACTGGCGGCCGCGGGCATCCGCGAGGTGGTGGTCAACACCTCGTGGCTGGGCGACCAGTTCGCCCCCGCCTTGGGCGACGGCGCGCGCTGGGGCCTGCGCCTGCACCTCATCGACGAAGGCGCGGTACCGCTGGAAACCGGCGGCGGCATCCTCAACGCCTTGCCGCTGCTTGGCGATGCGCCGTTCCTGGTGGTCAACGGCGATGTCTGGACCGACCTGGCGTTCAGCACGTTGCCCGACGCGCCGGCGGGCGATGCGCACGTGGTGCTGGTCGACAACCCGACCCAGCATCCGCGCGGCGATTTCATCCTGCACGGCGACGGCCGGGTCAGCGACGAAGGCGACGCTGCGCGACTGACCTATGCCGGTATCGGGGTGTACCGGCCGCAGATTCTCGATGCGTGGCGCGCCGTGATCGGCGACACCGTCGGCGCGCAGGCGCAGCCGCCGCAGTTCGGCCTGGCGCCGTTGCTGCGGCATGCCATGGCGCAGGGCCGCGTGAGCGGACAGCACCATGGCGGCCGCTGGACCGATGTGGGGACGCCGGCGCGGTTGGCGCAGTTGGACGCGCAGTTGCGGTCCCCGCACGGGTAGCAACGCGGGAACCCACCCTGGGCAACCCGGCGGCTCTACCGCCGGTGGGGCCGTCTTCGGAGCAGCCGACCAACGGTCGGCTCTACAGGCGGTGGGGGCCGTCTTCCAAGACCTGCCGCAGGAACGGCACGGTGATGCGGCGCTGTGCGGCCAGCGATTCGCGGTCCAGCCAGTCCAGCAGGCTGACCAGGCTGCCCAGTTCGCGGCCGGTGCGGGTGAGCAGCCATTCGATCGCCGCTTCGTCGATGGCCAGGCCACGGCGCAGCGCGCGTTCGCGCAGCACCGCCGCGCGGCCTTCGTCATCCAGCGGTTGCAGCTGCACGCGGACGCACTGCTGCAGCCGCGAGCGCAGGTCCGGCAGCACCAGGCCAAGCTGGTCCGGGCCGTGCTGGGCGGTATACAACAGGGTGATGCCGGCACTGCGCGCGCGGTTGTGGAAATCAAACAGCGCCACTTCGTCCTCGCGCTGCCCGGCCACTGCATCCAGCCCGTCCAGCGCGACCAGGTCCCGCCCTTCCAGCGATTCCAGCGCGGCACGGGTGCGGCCCACCACCGCCTTCAGCGGCAGGTAGGTCGGCTGGCGGCCGGCCTGTTCGGCCAGCGAGCACATCGCCAGCGCCTGGTGGGTCTTGCCGGTGCCGGCGGCGCCTTCCAGGTACACCCAGTCGTGCGCGGCCCCCACCGCGATCGCACGCAGCTGCGCCAGCGCACCATCCGGTGCACCGATGAAGGTTTCCAGTCGCTCGTCCTGCGGGTAGCGCAGGGCGAGCGGCAACTGCGGAACGACGCTCACTTGGAGTCAGGCGCCTTCGGTGAGGTATCCACGATGATGGTGGGCGTGTCGATGTACGAATCGAGCACGATCGCCGACTTCTCGCCGGCATACAGGTCGCTCTGGCGGTAACGCTGGTGCGCATAGCGCAGCAGCACGTTGCTGACCGCCGCCACCGGCAGCGCCAGCAGCATGCCCAGGAAGCCGAACAGCTGGCCACCGGCCATCACCGCGAAGATCACCGCCACCGGGTGCAGGCCGATCTTGTCGCCGACGATGCGCGGGGTGAGCACGTAGCTTTCCAGCAGCTGGCCCACGGTGAACACCACGCCGACCAGGATCAGCAGCTTCAGGTCGAAGCCCTGCGCCTGCACCAGCGCGGCCGCGATGGCCATCACGATGCCGGTGGTGGCGCCCAGGTACGGGATGAAGCTGATCAGGCCCGCCACCAGCCCGATCAACAGGCCCAGCTTCAGCCCCACCAGCGACAGGCCGGCGGCATACACCACGCCCAGCGCGATCATCACCAGGAACTGGCCGCGGATGAACGCGCCCAGCACCTCGTCGGACTCGCGGGCCAGCTTGGTGATGGTGCCGATATGGTTGCGCGGGATCATCGACGCCACCCGCTCCACCAGCTTGTCCCAGTCACGCAGGAAGTAGAACGCCAGGATCGGCAGCAGGAGGATGTTGACCACCCAGGTCACCATCGTGAAGCCCGAGCGCGACACGTAGCCGAAGAAGGTCTTGGCGAAGCCGCCAGCCTGCTGCCAGTGGCTGCGTACCCATTCGATCAGCCGGTCCGGGTCCATCCACTGCATGATCTCCAGACCGGTCTTCTGCTCGAACCACGGAATGCCGGTCTGCATCAGCCACTGCTGGGCCTGCGGGATGGCCGCCACCAAGGTGGCGATCTGGCGCTCGATCATCGGCACCAGGATCAGCAGCGCGGCGGTGATCAGCAGGATCATCGCCACGAACACCAGCACCACGCCGGTGTTGCGCGAGCGGCCGGTGGCCTCGATGCGGTCGACCAGCGGGTCGCCCAGCCAGGCCAGCGCCAGGGCCAGCACGAACGGGGTGAGGATCGGGCCCAGCAGCCAGATCACCCAGCCCACTGCCAGCGCCGCCAGAACGTATTTGAGGCGGCGCAGGAACTGCGCGATCTCGGCTTCGGGAGTGAGGATCATCGCAGTCGGTACTCGTTGCTGGCCGGGGGCGGCGGCGTGCCGGGGGCGTCATCGCCATCGACCGGCACCGGCAGCGGGGCCAGCGGCACGATCACGCCGTTGTCGCCGAGCATGCGGTTCAGGCCGGACAGGCCGGTGGTCATTTCCAGCGACAGCTCCAGGCGGTTGCCCGACGCGCGCAGCGGGGTGATGGTGCGCACCACCGGGTTCTCACGCAGGCCGGCGGCCAGGCGCAGGTAGTCCTCGGCACTGTCCAGCCCGCTCACCACGATGGTGTAGCTGCCGGCCGCGCCGGTAGCGGCCCCGGCCTTGGCGTAACGCCGGACCAGCGCGTCGGCGGCGCCGTCGGCGCCGCTGGCCATGGCACGGCGGGCATCGCTGTCCTTGGTGGTCCACTTGTTCAGTTCCTTGCCACCGTCCACGAACACCCAGTCGGCCACCCAGCCGCCGTTGGCGCGGTACAACTTGCCCACCAGCTGCATGGGCGGGGCGTAGCGCGAAGAGGCGCGGGCCACCGCGGCGGTGTCCTGGCGCCAGATCGCCCCCACCAGTGCCTGTTCGGCGGCGCTGCCACCGGGCAGGCCCAGCTTGTAGCCGCGCTCGATGGCCCGGTTCAGCAACGGGCGGGCCGCGTTGGCCTGCTGCACGCTGACCAGACGCGGGCCGCTGCCATCGTCGATGGCCAGCCAGACCACCGGCTTGGGTCGCGGCTGCGGCCACAACGGCAGCCCCAGCGCGGAAATCAGGCCGTCGACGTCGTCCTGGCGGAAGCGTGCCACCAGCGTGGTGCGGAAGCTGGGCGCCCCGCTGGCCGAGGTGCTCTGGTCCTGGCGGTAGTCATAGCTGGCCACGTAGTCCTTGGCCCCGCGCAGGGCCTGGGCCACGCCCGGGCGGCCCATCACGCTGCGGTCGCCGGACAGCTTGGCCAGCACATTGCCCAGCGCGCGCGCCAACGCGCCGTTGCGGTCGGCGTCGGCCTGGCTGTTGACCGGCACTTCGGCCTCGTAGGCACCCGTGGCGCTGGCCACGTCGCCTTCGGTACGCAGGCCGCTCTGGGCCATCGTGGCCACCGGCAGGCATAGCGTGAGGAGCATCATCAAAAAGAGGCTGCGGCGCATCAGGACTTCCATTGAGCGTATCCGGGGGGAATTGTTGCCCGAATAGGGCCTGCGCGCCAACGTGGCCTGTTAAAATCGCCGATTCACCCCAGCGCAGCGCCGACGCCCGTGACCAACTCCCCGTCCAACCCCTCTCCCCTGACCTACCGCGACGCCGGTGTCGACATCGACGCGGGCAATGCACTGGTCGAGCGCATCAAGCCGCTGGTCAAGCGCAGCTTCCGGCCCGAAGTGATGGGCGGGCTGGGGGGCTTCGGCGCGCTGTTCGACCTCTCCAACAAGTACCGCGAGCCGGTGCTGGTGTCGGGCACGGACGGCGTGGGCACCAAGCTGAAGCTTGCACAACAGCTGGGCCGCCACGACACCATCGGCATCGATCTGGTGGCCATGTGCGTGAACGACGTGCTGGTGCAGGGCGCCGAGCCGCTGTTCTTCCTGGACTACTTCGCCACCGGCAAGCTGGACATCGACACCGCCGCGGCGGTCGTGGGCGGCATCGCCAATGGCTGCACCGAGGCCGGCTGCGCGCTGATCGGCGGCGAAACCGCTGAAATGCCCGACATGTACGCCCCGGGCGAGTACGACCTGGCCGGCTTCACCGTGGCCGGGGTCGAGAAGAGCGAGCTGAAGGACGGCGCCAGCGTGGCCGCCGGCGACGTGCTGATCGGCATCGCCTCCTCCGGCCCGCACTCCAACGGGTACTCGCTGGTGCGCCGCATCTACGACCGCGCCGGCCAGCCGGCCGACCTGGAGCTGGACGGCGGGGTCAAGCTGGTCGATGCCCTGATGGCCCCGACCCGCCTGTACGTCAAGCCGATCCTGGCGCTGCTGAAGGAACACGGCGCGGCCATCCACGGCATGGCCCACATCACCGGCGGCGGCCTCACCGAGAACATCATCCGCGTGGTGCCCGAGGGCCTGGGCCTGGACATCCAGGCCAACGCCTGGACCCTGCCGCCGGTGTTCCAGTGGCTGCAGAAGGAAGGCGCGGTGGCCGACAGCGAAATGTGGCGCACCTTCAACTGCGGCATCGGCTTCGTGCTGATCGTGGCCGCCGACCAGGTCGAGGCGGTGGCCGCCGCGGTCAGCGCGCAGGGCCTGGAGCACTGGACCATCGGTGCGGTCACCGTTGCCGACGGCGCAGAGCGCGTCAAGATCGGTTGATCCCGCCCATGGAGCCCCGCATGGATGCCACCGCTCCACCGCCGCTGCCGTCCCGCGTGCCAGCGGGATCGCCGCGCGGCGGCCAGGACGACGCCGCGCAGCTGCGGCTGTTGTCGGTGCTGCACTACGTGATGGCCGGGTTCACCGCGCTGTTTTCGCTGTTTCCGGTGATCTACCTGGTGCTCGGCATTGCGGTGCTCAGCGGGGCCATGCCGGTGGACAGCAGCACGGCATCGTCGCCGGGCGAGGTCCAGCTGATGGGCTGGGTGTTCACCGGCCTGGGTACGGTGTTCTTCCTGGGCATGCTCGCCACGGCCGGCCTGGTGGGCTACGCCGGGCGCTGCCTGGCGCGTGAGCAGCGCCACACGCTGTGCATGGTCGCCGCCGGGGTCTGCTGCATGTTCATGCCGCTGGGCACCATCCTCGGCGTGTTCACCCTGGTCACCCTGACCCGCACCTCGGTGCGTGAGCGCTTCGCGCACGGCGCCGCCCTGCCCCCTTCCACGCACTGACCTTCCGGCTGACGCGCATGAACCACCGTGGCCGCAGTGCCCGTTCGTTTTCGATGGCCAAGAAGCTTGCGCTTGCCGCCGTGCTGGCGATCTTCGCGGCCAGCTGGATCCACCCGCTGTGGCCGCTGGAGCAGACCCTGCACAGCTCGCTGACCGTGATCGGCCTGGTGGCGCTGTGGTGGGTGGACCGCCGCTGGGGGCTGGGCAACGGCGCGTTCGCCGCGATCTGCGGCTTCATCGCCATCCACTGCATCGCCGCGCGCTGGCTGTATTCCAACGTGCCCTACGACGCGTGGCTGCAGGCCGCGCTGCACTGGTCGCCGAACGCCGCCTTCGGCTGGCAGCGCAACCACTTCGACCGGCTTATCCATTTCCTGTACGGCGTCTGCTTCACCCCGGCGCTGCTGCAACTGGCGCGCCATGCGTGGCCGGCGCTGCGCATCGGCCAGGCCTTCACCCTGGCGGTGATGGTGGTGATGTGCTCCAGCCTGGCCTACGAATGGCTGGAATGGGGCATCGCGCTGCTGCTGTCGCCCGAAGCGGCCGAGGCCTACAACGGCCAGCAGGGCGACATGTGGGACGCGCATGCCGACATGCTGCTGGCCACGCTGGGCAGCCTGCTGGTCTGGCCGATGGCCCAGCGGAGCACGCAGCGATGAGCGCACCGGCACGCCTGGCGGTGCTCGCCTCGGGGCGCGGCAGCAACCTGCAGGCGATCACGAAGGCCATCGCGGCCGGCCAGCTCGACGCAGAAGTGGTGGCGGTGCTGTCGGACAAGCCCGATGCGCCGGCCCTGCAGCAGGTGGCAGCCGAACAGCGCTGGGCGCGCTCGCCGAAGGACTTCCCCGACCGCGCCGCCTTCGATGGCGCACTGGGCGACGCACTGGCCGGGTTCGCCCCGGACTGGGTGGTCTGCGCCGGTTACATGCGCATCCTGGGCCAGGCCTTCGTCGAACGCTTCGATGGCCGGCTGGTCAACATCCATCCGTCGCTGCTGCCGCTGTACAAGGGCCTGCACACGCATGCCCGCGCACTGGAGGCCGGTGACGCCGAGCATGGGGCCAGCGTCCACTTCGTGGTGCCCGAACTGGATGCCGGCACCGTGCTGGCGCAGGCGCGGGTGCCGGTACTGGCCGGCGATACCCCCGAAACACTGGCCCAGCGGGTGCTGGCGGTAGAACACCCGCTGCTGATCGCCAGCCTGCAGTGGCTGGTGTCCGGCCGCGTGGCTGAACGCGAGGGGCGGCTTCACCTCGACGGTCACCCCCTGTTTAGCCCCTTGCGCCTAGATTCCGCCGGTAAGCTGAACAGGTGAGCGGCGCGCACACGCGCTGCTGATCCGGACGCTGGCATCCTCCCCCTTCCCCCTTTCCCGTGCCCGCATGAACACCTCCCTGTCCAAGCCAGTGCTGCTGATTGCATCCCTGCTGTGCACCGTGGCGATCGCACAGGCGCAGGAACCGCCTGCGGCCGCGCCGGAACAGGCGGCAGCGCCGCTGCCGGTCCCGGCGATCAGCTGGGAAGCGCCGCCGCTGGAGCCGTTCACCGCCACCTACCAGGCCTTGTACAAGGGCAAGGAGGCGGGCGACGCCATCATGAAGGTCACCCACACCGGCGGCGCGCAGTGGCGGGTGGACATGCAGGTGGTGGGCCGGCGCGGCTTTGCCAGCGTGCTCGGCCTGAACCTGGAACAGAGCACCGTGTTCGAGAAGCAGGGCGAGGTCTACGTACCGATCAGCCAGGCCACCGTGCGCAAGGGCCTGTTCCTGGGCAAGAAGGTCAGTGGCACCTACAACTGGCAGGCCGGTACCGCGCAGTGGCTGGGCGACCTGAAAAAGGAACGCACCCAGCCAATTCCGCTGCAGCCCGGCGACCAGAGCGCCCTGCTGATCAACCTGGCGATCATGCGCGACGCCCGCCCCGGCAGCCAGATGCACTACCGCTACGTCGACGTGGGCCGGGTGCGCCAGCACGACTACCAGGCCGCGTCGGACACCGAGAACGTGCAGGTCGGCGACCTGTCCTACAACGCGCTGCGGGTCCACCGGACCAACGGCGGCAATGACGAAACCATCCTCTGGATCGCCAACGGTGTTCCCACACCGGTGCGCATCCTGCAACGCGAAGATGGGGAAGATCGGATCGATCTTCGCCTGATCGAATACCAAGGAGTCTGAGCAATGAACCTGATGAACCGCCCGCTGACCTGGATCGCCGCTGGCGCACTGGCCGTGGTGAGCCTGCCGGCCATGGCGCTGCAGCCGTTCAAGGCCGATTACCAGGCCAGCTACATGGGCATGCAGGCCAACGGCACGATGACGCTGGCCAGCGAAGGCAACAACAAGTGGCGCTACAGCCTCAACGTGAAGAACCAGCTGGCCGACCTCAGCCAGAGCACCGTGTTCGAGGAAGCCAACGGTCGCCTGCGCCCGCTCACCAGCAACGACCGGTCGGTGCTGCTGGTGAAGAAGCGCAACGTGGATGCCAACTACAACTGGTCCAGCAACCAGGCCACCTGGACCGGCGACGTGAAAGGCGATCGCCGCGGTCCGGTTGCACTGAAACCCGGTGACATGGATGCGCTGCTGATCAACCTGGCGATCGCGCGCGATCTGGCCGCCGGCAAGCCGCTGAACTACCGCATGGTCGACGAAGGCCGCATCAAGCCGATGAGCTACAAGGTGGTCGGCCAGGAGAAGATCACGGTGGGCGGCAAGTCGTACGACGCCACCAAGGTGTCGCGCACGGACGGCAACAAGGAATTGATCGCGTGGATCGTCAAGGAATTCCCGGTCCCGGCGCGCCTGCTGCAGCGTGAGAGCGGCAAGGATGCGCTGGACCTGACGATCAAAGGGATGAATTGAGGCATGCGCACCGACCAACGGTCGGTGCCTACCGACGGCGGCGTGTCGCCGGATGGAAAAAAGCCCGCTTGCGCGGGCTTTTTTTCATTCCTTCGCGGCCTCGTCGCCGAACACCGTCTTGCAGTCCACGCGGATCTGCTCGCCGTTGCTGCGCCAGTAGAAGGTGCGGCAATGCCGGTTGCCCTCCTGCTGGTTGGTCACGCCCACCGCGTAGAACGCCTGCAGCACTTCGGTGCGGCTGACGGTGCCGTCGGCGTTCCAGTCCATGTCCTGCTGCTCGATCCCCTGGGTAATGGCGATGTTGGCGTACCAGGCATAGCCCAGCCACGCCAGCACCACCAGGATCAGGACCAGCAGCGCCTTGCGGCGGCGGGTGAACGAGCCGCGCAGGATCATGCGGTCACGCGCCGGATGGTCGCGCCCAGCGAAGACAGCTTCTCTTCGATGTTCTCGTAGCCACGGTCCAGGTGGTAGATGCGGTCGATGGTGGTGTCACCCTCGGCCATCAGACCGGCCAGGATCAGCGACGCCGAGGCGCGCAGGTCGGTGGCCATCACCGGCGCACCGCTCAGGTGTTCGGCACCGCGCACGATCGCGGTGTGGCCTTCCACCTGGATGTCCGCGCCCAGGCGCAGCAGTTCGTTGACGTGCATGAAGCGGTTTTCGAAGATCGTTTCATTGATCACGCCCACGCCATCGGCCACGCAGTTGAGCGCCATGAACTGCGCCTGCATGTCGGTCGGGAACGCCGGGTACGGCGCGGTGGTCAGGTTGACCGCGCGCGGGCGCTTGCCGTCCATGTCCAGGGTGATGCTGTCTTCGGTGGTCTCGATCTTCGCGCCGGCTTCCACCAGCTTGGACAGCACCGCGTCCATGGTGTTGGGGCGGGCGCGGTTGACCGTGACCTTGCCGCCGGTCATCGCCGCGGCCACCAGGAAGGTGCCGGTTTCGATGCGGTCGGGCAGCACTTCATGACGGCCGCCGGACAGCTTCTCCACGCCTTCGATCACCAAGCGGGCGGTGCCCAGGCCTTCGATCTTCGCGCCGAGTGCGATCAGGCAGTGCGCCAGGTCGGTGACTTCCGGTTCCATCGCTGCGTTGTCCAGCACGGTGGTGCCTTCGGCGAGCACGGCCGCCATCAGCACGTTCTCGGTGCCGGTGACGCTGACCATGTCGAAGGTGAAGTGCGCGCCCTTCAGGCGCTTGGCCTGGGCCTTGATGAAGCCGTTCTCGACGGTGATTTCCGCACCCAGTGCCTGCAGGCCCTTGATGTGCTGGTCAACCGGGCGCGAGCCGATGGCGCAGCCGCCGGGCAGCGACACCTCGGCCGCGCCGAAGCGGGCCAGCAGCGGGCCCAGCACCAGGATCGAGGCGCGCATGGTCTTGACCAGCTCGTACGGGGCCACATGCTGGTTCACCGAACGCGGGTCCACCACGATCGCGCTGCCACGCGACAGCGTGCCCTGGTCGATGGTGACCTTGGCCCCCAGTTCGCCGAGCAGCTTCACCGTGGTGACCACGTCGTGCAGGTGCGGCACGTTGGTGATTTCCACCGGCGCGTCGGCCAGCAGGGTGGCGCACAGGATGGGGAGGACGGCGTTCTTGGCGCCGGAAATGTTCACTTCACCGTGCAGCGGCTTGCCGCCGGTCACTACGATCTTGGCCATGGAATCTACTTGAATTGAGGTAGAGCCGACCGGTGGTCGGCTGATCTAATCGGTCGGCGGATCTAATCGGTCGGCTGACTAACCCGCTTCGGCCGGGGTCACCGTCTTCAGCGCCAGCGCGTGGATCGCCCCGCCCATCAGATCGCCAAGGGTGGCATAAACCATGCGGTGGCGCGCCAGCGGCAGCTTGCCGGCAAAGGCGTCGCAGACCACGGTGGCCTCGAAGTGAACGCCATCGTCGCCCTGCACGTCCGCGCGGGCGCCGGGCAGGCCGGTTTCGATCAGATTGCGGATGGTCTCGGCGTCCAACGGGCTTTCCTAATAAAATGAGCGCTCATTCTACTCTTCCGCGTGGCGCCCGCATGGCTGTATCGCCCCTGCTCCCCCATCCGGCCGACCCTGCGGCACTGGTCGCCAGCGGCCGCCGCGTGTTCAAGATCGAGGCCGACGCCCTGGCCGCCGTGGCCGACCGGCTTGGCGATGCGTTCAGCCAGGCCTGCCAGCTGGTCCTGCACGGCAAGGGCCGGGTGGTGGCCACCGGGATGGGCAAGTCCGGCCACGTGGCGCGCAAGATCGCCGCCACCCTGGCCTCCACCGGCACCCCGGCCTTCTATGTGCATCCCGGTGAGGCCGGCCACGGCGACCTGGGCATGATCACCGAAGACGACGTGGTGCTGGCCCTGTCCTACTCGGGCGAGTCTGACGAACTGCTGATGCTGCTGCCGGTGCTCAAGCGCCAGGGCAACCGGCTGATCGCCATGACCGGCCGCCCGCAGTCCAGCCTGGCGCGGGCCGCCGACGTCCACCTGGACGTCAGCGTGCCGGCCGAGGCCTGCCCGCTGGCGCTGGCCCCCACCTCCAGCACCACCGCCTCGCTGGCCATGGGCGATGCGCTGGCCGTGGCCCTGCTGGATGCACGCGGCTTCACCGCCGACGACTTCGCCCGCTCGCACCCGGCCGGCAGCCTGGGCCGCCGCCTGCTGCTGCACATCACCGATGTGATGCACAGCGGCGAGGAACTGCCGCAGGTGGACGCCGACGCCAGCCTCAGCGAGGCGCTGCTGGAAATGAGCCGCAAGCGGCTGGGCATGACCGCCGTGGTGGACGCCGACCAGCGCCTGATCGGCCTGTTCACCGACGGCGACCTGCGCCGCGCGCTGGATACCGAACTGGATGTGCGCAGCGCGAAGATCGCCGAGGTGATGACCCGCAACCCGCGCACCATCGGCGCCGACCAGCTGGCCGCCGAGGCCGCCCGGCTCATGGAAACCCACAAGATCACCGGCCTGATGGTGGTGGACGGCCAGGGAAAGCTGGTCGGCGCGCTCAACATTCATGACCTGTTGCGGGCGCGGGTGGTTTAAACCACAGTTGCCTTCCTCCATTCAGCCACGACCTGCCCCCTGCCGATGCCCTATTCCCCGTTGCCCGGTTTCCCGTCCCACCTGCATGCCGTTGCCGGCCGCATCCGGCTGGCCTGTTTCGACGTGGACGGCACGCTCACCGATGGTCGGCTTTACTACGACCGTGACGGCAACGAGAGCAAGGCGTATTACGTGCAGGACGGACTTGGCCTGAAACTGCTGCAGCAACACGGCATCCACCCGGTGCTGATCACCGCGCGCAACAGCCTGTCGGCACAGAAGCGTGGCGCCGATCTGGGTATCGACACCCAGATCGCGGTGGGCGACAAACTGGCCAGCGTGCGCGCGCTGTGCGACACCCACGGCATCGGCCTGGACCAGGTGGCCTTCATGGGCGACGACCTGCCCGACCTGGCGCCGCTGTGCGCGGTGGGCCTGGCGGTGGCACCGGCCAACGCCCATCCCTGGATCGCCGAGCGCGTGCACTGGCAGACCCGCAGCGATGGCGGCCGTGGCGCGGCCCGCGAGCTGTGCGACGTGCTGCTGGCCGCACAGGGCCACGTGGATGCGGTACTGGCGAGGTTCGGCCTATGAACTGGCGCACCGTCCTGGGGGGGCTGCTGCTGGTGGCTGCCGTGCTCAGTGGCTGGTCGCTGCTGCGCCACCGCGACAAGCCGGCCGCGCAGGTCACCGACGACGGCAGCAAGGATTACGTGCTGCACGACTTCCAGATCATCGCGCTGGATGAGCAGGGCAAGGAATCCACCACCCTGCGCGCGCCGTTGCTGGAGCGGTCGCGCAACGACGAAACGATGAACATCACCACCCCGCTGTTCCTGCTGCCCGACCAGGACGGCAACCACTGGGAACTGCGCAGCGACACCGGCTGGGTCAGCGCCAAGGGCGACCAGCTCAAGCTCGCCGGCAACGTCAATGGCGACAGCCCCAAGGTGGCAAACGTGCCGCCCACCACCTTCCGCACCGACCACCTGGACGTGTTCCCGAAGGAAAACCGGGCCAGGACCGATGCGCTGGTGACCATGACCCGCCCGGGCATGACCCAGTCCGGGGTGGGGTTCGAGCTGGATTCCAAGAACAAGACCTACCATTTCCTGAGCCAGTCCAAGGGCCGCTACACGCCCCAACGCTGAGCCGGTGCACCCGCAGGCGACGTCCTCCTGGACCGGCGCCGCTGCACCGCCCCACCCGACGGCCAGGCCCGAGCCTGGCCAATGCCCCCTTACCCCGTGGCTTCCGGCCACGCCTCTTCTCCGGCAGGACAGACCCTTTCATGAAGATCCCATTTGCAGCCCTCTGCGCGATCAGTCTTCTGGTGCCCACCTTCGCCAGCGCGAAGTCCACCGACCGCAACCAGGACATGACCATCGACGCCGGCGCCCAGTCGGGCACCCTGGTCGGCGATGGCAAGACCACCCTGTCCCAGGGCGTGGTGATCACCCAGGGCACGCTGGACCTGCGCTCGTCCGATGCCGAGATCTACATGAAGGACGGCGAGGCGGTACGCGCGGTGTTCACCGGCAAGCAGGCCAAGCTCAGGCAGCAGCTCGATGACGGCAGCTGGATGGACGCCAGCGCCGACCGCATCGACTACGACATCAAGTCCGAGGTGCTGGTGATGACCGGCAACTACCACGTCAAGAGCGCGCGTGGCACCAACGCCGGCCAGAAGATGACCTACAACACCCGCACCGGCGAAATGAACAGCGGCGGCGACGGCACCCGCGTGCGCACCGTGATTCCGCCCAAGAACAAGACCGCTGCGCCCGCAGCGGCCACCCCGGCCGCCAAGACCACTGTCCCCACTGCCGGGAGCAAGAAGTAATGCTCGTCGCCAAAGGCCTGCGCAAGCGCTACAAGCAGCGCGAAGTGGTCAAGGACTTCGGTCTGACCCTGGAAGCCGGTGAAGTGGTGGGCCTGCTGGGCCCCAACGGTGCCGGCAAGACCACCTGCTTCTACATGATCGTCGGCCTGGTCGAAACCGACGCCGGCAGCATCGTGCTGGACGGCAAGGACATCACCGGCGACCCCATGTACACCCGTGCCAAGCAGGGCGTGGGTTATCTGCCGCAGGAACCGTCCGTATTCCGCAAGCTGACCGTGGCCGACAACATCCGCCTGGTGCTCGAGCTGCGCGAGGACCTGGACAAGGCCGGCCGCGAGGCCGAGCTGAATTCGCTGCTGGACGAGCTGCAGATCGGCCACGTGGCCGACCAGCTGGGCGCCAGCCTGTCCGGCGGCGAGCGCCGGCGCTGCGAGATCGCCCGGGCGCTGGCCGCCCGGCCGCGCCTGATTCTGCTCGATGAACCCTTCGCCGGCGTGGACCCGATCTCGGTCGGCGAGATCCAGCGCATCGTCACCCACCTCAAGCAGCGCGGCATCGGGGTGCTGATCACCGACCACAATGTGCGGGAAACCTTGGGAATCTGCGACCGCGCGTATATCCTCAACGAAGGCAGCGTACTGGCGCAGGGGGCACCAGAGGCGATTCTGGCCAACGCCGATGTCCGTCGCGTCTACCTTGGGGACACCTTCAAGCTCTGACGCCCGGCCGCTGCGGCGCCTTCCCTTCGTTCGGCACAGGCATGAAAGCACGGCTGCAGACATCGCTGGGACAACAACTGGTCATGACGCCGCAGCTGCGTCAGGCGATCAAGCTGTTGCAGATGTCCAGCGCCGAGCTGGAGCTCGAAATCGCCGAGGCAGTGGAAACCAACCCCCTGCTGGACTGGGCCGAGAACGCCGAGCCCGCCCTGGAGGTGGCGCCCAGCGACGACGAGCGCCCGCCCACCCCGACCGACACCCACGGCGACGGCGAGCACCAGGCCTCGGCCAGTGAAGACTGGGCACCGGGTGAAGGCGACTGGAGCAGCGGCAACAGCGGCGGCTCGTTCGACGATGACGACAACGGTAGCGCCGCCGAGCGCGTGGCCGACACCGAGAGCCTGGTCGACCACCTGCTCTGGCAGCTGCACCTGTCGCACCTGTCCACGCGCGATCGCAGCATCGGCGCGGCGCTGATCGACGCATTCGAGGACGACGGCTACCTGCGCGAGCCACTGTCGGCCATCGCCGAGACCCTGCTCCCGGCCATTCATGCCAATGACGCCGAGATCCTCACGGTGCTGCACCAGATCCAGCGCTTCGACCCGATCGGGGTCGGCGCGCGCACCTTGGGCGAGTGCCTGCGGCTGCAACTGGACGTGCTGTGCCCGGACACCCCGGGCCTGGCCCTGGCCCGACGCATCGCCGACGGCCCGCTGGAGCGGCTGCCGCGCAGTGGCGTGGCCGGGCTGGCGCACGAACTGCGTGAGCCGGTCGCCGACGTCGAAGTGGCCGTGCAGCTGCTGCGCACGCTGGACCCGCGCCCGGGCACCCAGATCGGCGAGCTGGCCCATGACAGCTACGTGGTGCCCGACTGCGTGGTCTGGCGCCAGAACGGGGTCTGGCGCGCCGCGCTGGCCAGCCATGCCGGGCCCAAGGTAGTCATCCACCGCGGCTACGAACAGATGATCCGCCGCTGTGGCGAGGCCGACGCCGGCTACCTGCGTGCGCACCTGCAGGAAGCGCGCTGGCTGCTCAAGGGCCTGGAGGCACGCGGGGAAACCCTGCTGCGGGTGATGCGCAGCCTGCTGCAGCAGCAGGCCGCGTTCCTGGAGTTCGGCGAACAGGCGCTGCGCCCGCTCACCCTGCGCGAGGTGGCGGCCGAACTGGGCCTGCACGAATCGACCATTTCCCGGGCGATCGCGCGCAAGTACGTGCGTACCCCGCGCGGCACGCTGGCGCTGCGCAGCTTCTTCGCCTCGGGCATCGACACCGACAGTGGCGGCGAAGCGTCCAGCACCGCCATCCAGGCCATGATCCGGCGCCTGATCGACGACGAGAACCCGCGCAAGCCGCTTTCTGACGCCAAGCTGGCTGACCTGCTCAAGACCTCGGGAATACCGGTAGCGCGGCGCACCGTGGCGAAGTATCGTGAGGCCATGAACATTTCCGCCTCGCACGAAAGGGTACGAATCGCCTGACGCACCGCGCCCGGCGGAAAGGTTCATTGGCTCATCCGAACAAAGGAGAAACCCGATGCGCATCGAGACGTTTGGCAAAGACGTAGAAGTCACCCCGGCCCTGCACGAGTACGTGGAAACCAAGCTGCAGCGCCTGGGCAAGCACTTCGACCAGCACTGCGAGGTGCGGGTCACCCTGGAGCTGCGCAAGAACGAACACCACGTCGATGCCAGTGCCAACGTCCCCGGCCAGACCCTGCACGCCGAGGCTGGCGGTCAGACCATGTATGCCGCGATCGATATCCTGGCCGACAAGCTGGACCGCCTTGTGATCAAGCACAAGGAGAAAAAACAGCAGCACGCGCCGCTGCCAGTGGGCGACAATGACGACTGACGTCCTCGTTCTTCCCCTGACATGCCCTTGACTGATCTCCTGGCGGCCGTGCGCACGCAAGTGTTGCCGGCCGCCGATCGCGACAGCGTCCTGCATGCCGCCGCCCGGCTGCTGGCCTGCCGCGAAGCCAATGCCGACCTGATCTACCAGAACCTGTGCCAGCGCGAACAGCTGGGCAGTACGGCGATCGGCCACGGCATCGCCATTCCACACGGCCGCGCGCCGCTGCTGGAGCGCCCACGCGGCGCCCTGCTGCGACTGGAAAGCCCGGTCGAATTCGGCGGCGACGAACCGGTGGACCTGGTGTTCGCCATTGCCGTCCCGGCCCATTACACCCATCAACACCTGATGCTGCTGTCAGAGCTGGCCGAGTTGTTCTCCGAGCCGGACATCCGCCAGGCGCTGCGCGAAGCGCGCGACGGCGAGGCACTGCGCCAGGTCATCGAATTTCCCCCGCCGGCGAGTGCCGCATGAATACCAGCATCACCGCGCGTGAGCTGTTCGAACAGCAGCGCGACCGCCTGGCCCTGCGCTGGGTGGCCGGGCAGCAGGGCGAGCGCCGCGAACTGGAAGCGGGCAACACCGTCTCGCGACGGCCGTCACTGGCCGGCTATCTCAATGCGATCTACCCCAACAAGGTGCAGATCCTGGGCACCGAGGAACTGTCCTGGCTGGACTCGCTGGACTCGCGCCAGCGCTGGGAAACCATCGAGCGGATCATGCATTCGCACCCGCTGGCGCTGGTGATCACCCGCAACCAGGCGTGCCCGGAAGACCTGCGCGCGGCGGCCGACGAATCGCAGACCCCGCTGTGGATCTCACCCAAGCGCGGCCACGAACTGCTCAACCACCTGTCCTACCACCTGGCCCGCACGCTGGCGCCGCGGGTGATCCTGCATGGCGTGTTCATGGAGATCTACTCCATTGGCGTGCTGATCACCGGTGAAGCGGGGTCGGGCAAGAGCGAACTGGCGCTGGAGCTGCTCAGCCGCGGGCACCGGCTGGTGGCCGACGACGCCCCGGAATTCACCCAGATCGCCCCGGACGTGCTCGACGGCACCTGCCCGGAACTGCTGCAGGACCTGCTGGAAGTGCGCGGCCTGGGCGTGCTCAACGTGCGCGAGATGTTCGGTGACACCGCTGTAAAGAAGAACAAGTACCTTCGGCTGATCGTGCACCTGACCAAGCCCATGACCGAGCCCACCCCGCATGGTTACGAGCGCCTGACCGGCGATTCCGGCACCCGCCACGTGCTGGACCTGGACGTGCCGCTGATCACCCTGCCGGTGATGCCCGGGCGCAACCTGTCGGTGCTGACCGAGGCGGCCACCCGGCTGCACATCCTGCGCACCAAGGGCATCGATCCTGCGGCGATGTTCATCGCCCGCCACAGCAACCTGTTGGAACGCCGAACGCCATGAACACCCCCGCCTCCGCCTCGACCGCCGCCACCCTGATCATCGTCAGTGGCCTGTCTGGTTCCGGCAAGACGGTCGCGCTGAAAACCTTCGAAGACCTCGATTTCTACTGCTCGGACAACCTGCCGATCAACCTGCTGCCGGACTTCGTCCGCAGCCTGCTGGCCGGCCATGATGCCGATGCGCCGCGCCGCCTGGCCGTGGGCATCGACGTGCGCGGGCAGAGCGATCTGAGCCAGCTTTCGCACTGGCGCGAAGATGCACTGGCCGCCGGCCTGGACGCACAGCTGCTGTTCTTCGATGCCACCGACGAAACCCTGCTCAAGCGCTACGCCGACACCCGCCGCCGCCACCCGCTCAGCCAACTGGGCCTGTCGCTGCCCGAGGCGATCGCGCGCGAGCGCGAACTGACCGCCCCGCTGCGGCGCGCCGCCGACGCGGTGATCGACACCACCACCCTCAACGTGCACCAGCTGCGCCGCAAGGTGGTTACCGAGTTCGCGCTGAACCATGGCAGCAAGCTGTCGCTGCTGTTCGAATCGTTCGCCTACAAGCGCGGCGTGCCGGCCGAGGCCGACTTCGTGTTCGACGCCCGGGTGCTGCCCAACCCGCACTGGGACCCCGAACTGCGCCCGATGTCCGGACGCGAGCGCCCCGTGCGCGAGTACCTGGACGCCCAGCCCGACGTGCAGCGCTATGCCGGCCAGCTGATCGACTTCCTGGATACCTGGCTGCCGCGGCTGGGCAACGACACCCGCAGCTATGTCACCGTGGCCTTTGGCTGCACCGGCGGCAAGCACCGCTCGGTGTACCTGGCCGAACGCATGGCCCGCCACGCCCGTGAGCAGGGCTGGCCGGAAGTGGCCACCTTCCACCGGGAACTGGATTGACGGCCTGTCCGGCTCCCGATTTGGAACACAGAAATGTCATCGGATGGGGCGCCGTGCGCGCGGAGATGCTTTTTTTGCGGCCACGGAGCACGTTGAAATGTCACCCGACCAACGGTCGGGTGCTACCGGGGGCAGTCCGCGTGCGGCCTACCCCTACCCCCAATTCATGTTGACCTGTTAACGTTCGGGGATGACCTGTGGCATTCTCCTCGTAACACACCCCGGCGTCGGCACGTCCCTGTTGGATGTGGCGACCCGGCTGCTGCGGCACCTGCCGCTGAAGACCGAAGCTTTCGAAGTACCGTTCGACGCAGACCTGGACGTCCTGCTCCCACTCGCCTCGGCCGCTTTGCGCCGGGTGGACAGTGGCCAGGGCGTGCTGATCCTGACCGACCTGTACGGCGCCAGCCCCAGCAATCTGGCCGGGCAACTGGCTCGTCTGGGCACCCCGGCACGCCGGGTTTCGGCGCTTAGCCTGCCGATGTTGTTGCGGGTGATGAATTATCCGGAACAGGGACTGGATCAACTGCCTGCCACTGCTGCGGCAGGCACTCGCAATGGAGCGATTGTCGACGATGCTTGAACGTGAACTCACCGTATCCAACCGCCTGGGCCTGCACGCCCGCGCCACTGCAAAGCTGGTGCAGGAGCTGGCCCCTTTCCGCTGCAACGTGACCATGGCCGCCAAGGGCCGTGAGATCAACGCCAAGAGCATCATGGGCGTCATGCTGCTGGCCGCCGGCCAGGGCACCCCGGTCACCGTGCGCATCGACGGCGAAGACGAAGCCGCCGCGATGGACGCGGTGGTGGGCCTGTTCGAACGGCGCTTCGACGAGGACAACTGACTATGCCGGGGCAGCCGTCGCGACCGGGATCGACCGCCGCCAGCCGGACCGCGTCCGGCGCGCTGCTGTTGACCGGGCACGGTGCCTCGCGTGGCAATGCGCTCGGCCGTGCCCGGGTGCGGCTGCCGCACGCGCTGGAAGTGGCCGAGCAGCGCATCCCGCCGGCCAAGGTGGAGGCCGAACTGCAGCGCCTGCACCAGGCCGTGGACGCGGCGCGGGCGGAAATGCACGACCTGCGCCAGCGCCTGCAGGGCGCCCTGAACAAGGAAGTCGGCGAGTTCCTCGACCTGCACGCACTGCTGCTGGATGACCCGGAACTGCTGTTCGGGCTGGACGAGCTGATCCGCAGCGGCCCCTACAGCGCCGGCTACGCCCTGCGCGTACAGCGTGACCGGCTGGCCAAGGTCTTCGATGGCATGGACGATGCCTACCTGAAGAGCCGCATGGACGACCTGGACCATGTGATCGGCCGCATCCATGCGTTCCTGCAGAAGCGTCCGCCGGACGTCAAAGGCATGGCCGGCGAGATCCTGGTCTGCGACAACATCGCCCCGTCCGAGCTGGCCCAGCTGCAGGCGCACGGCGTGGTCGGCATCGTCACCGCCGGCGGCAGCGCGCTGTCGCACAGCGCGATCCTGGCCCGCAGCCTGCACCTGCCGCTGATCGTCAACGTACCCAACGTGCTGCAGAAGGTCGCCGACGGCGACGTGCTGATCATGGATGGCAGCGACGGCACGGTCACCATCAACCCGCAGGCCCCGGACCTGCGCGACTACCGCGTGCGCCTGCGCGAACACGCGCGCGAACAGCGCGAACTCGGCCGCCTGCGCACCAAGCCGACCCGCACCCGCGACAACGTCGACATCGCGCTGCTGGCCAACGCCGAATCCAGCGAAGACGTCACCCAGGCCCATGCGCTGGGCGCGCACGGGCTGGGCCTGTACCGCACCGAGTTCCTGTTCCTGCAGCGCAACGAGCTGCCCGATGAGCAGGAGCAGTTTGAAACCTACCGCGACGCCGCGCTGGGCATGAGCGGGCGGCCGGTGACCATCCGCACCCTGGACCTGGGCGCGGACAAGGCCGACCGCACCGGGCTGACCCTGAGCAACGAGGAAAACCCGGCATTGGGCCTGCGCGGGGTGCGCCTGTCGCTGGCCCGGCCGAAGGTGGCCGACACCCAGTTGCGCGCGATCCTGCGTGCCTCGGCCTACGGCAAGCTGCGCATCCTGATTCCGATGGTGAGCACCCGCGAGGAAATCCTCGCGGTGCGCCGGCGCCTGGCCAAGCAGGCCGAGCTGCTGCGCGCCGAAGGCCATGAGGTGGCCGAACACATTCCGTTCGGCGCGATGATCGAAGTGCCCGCCGCGGCGATCGCTCTGGAGAGCTTCATCGACCTGGTCGACTTCCTGTCGATCGGCACCAACGACCTAGTGCAGTACCTGCTGGCCGCCGATCGCAACAACGAGGCGGTTACCGAGCTGTACTCGCCGTTGCATCCGGCGGTGGTGCGCCTGCTGGCGCATATCCTGCGCACCGGCCAGGCCTACGACATTCCGGTGGCGGTGTGCGGCGAGATCGCAGGCGACCCGCGCATGACCCCGCTGCTGCTGGCCCTGGGCCTCACCGAGTTCAGCCTGCATCCGGGCACGCTGCTGGAAGTGCGCCGCGCGATCCGCGACAGCGACCTGTCCGTGCTGCAGGCGATGGCACCGAAGCTGATGCAGGCGCGCGACCGGCGTGGCATTGAACGCTGGATCGAAAAGGCCAGCCTGACGAATTGAAACATGGATTCAATTTGTCACCTACGAGAATGGGCGGGTGGTCGAGCGGCACAGCCATGAGACCTACGGAGGTCAAACTGCTTCACTGCGAACGGATGGCCCTGGCTATACCGGACACGTGGAGGATATCGCCGCCGGGCTGACCTATATGCGGCAACGCTACTACGATCATGGCTGCAATGAAGAGCATGAGTAATCGCGAAACGAGCGCCCAAAGCATCTTCAATTCGACCGCATTGCACGAAGGCTCGCACGGTCTGGATCAGCGCGACAGACTCAGCAAGGGCATGCACCCCATGAAGCGATTCGCCTTGCTATTGGTTGCAGCTTTCAGCGAGCTGGCAGGCGCGAGCGCTTGCCACGTTGAATCAAGGGATGTAGAGCTTGATCAATTGAAGCGAACCCCTCTGGGCCAGAGCGTTGTCGTAGCAGGGTGTTATGAGGCAACGCGTCATGGCATTTCGATTCAGGATTGCAAGGAAGGATTAGGCTCGGGCCTGTGGCTTGAACTATCGGATGAGTTGAGCCGGACCAGGATCGCAGAAGAGTTCCGCGCCTCCGCGTTTCGCATGCCTGCGGTAAAGAATGCCCCTACACTGCACATTCGCGCGCGTGGCCAACTGGTTTCACGCGACTCACATGTTCCTGGCGGGACTATTTTCCAAGCGGTAGATCTACTTTGTTTTGATCCCCTACCCTTGCCTGCCTCCCATCCAGCACGAAAACGCGAGAGCCGCCGCAGCCGCGGAGCACCTCCTGGCGCGTGAACCGGTCACTGGATTCTCCACTCAAGACCTGCTCAATGACACGACGCTCCACGAGGGCGCTCACGGCCTCGAACAGCGCCATCGGGCGCGACACCCCCTTGATCGAAAAATAATCTGCGCAAAGCGTCAATGAATCGTGCGGGAGAGCAAAATGCTCACCTTGAACGCGCCCGCAGACGGGATGCGAACGACCCATTGCTTCGATACTGAATCCGAGTCAGCACAAGGGCGCTAGTCGAGTCCCGCCCCGCCATCCCCGATGGCATGCCATCAAGAATGGTTCCCAAACGTGGCAGGCTTGGCGCGCCCGCGCGATGCGCGAGCCGGGTCAGGTCAGCCGTTGCAGCCCCTGTTGGGGGCGCATTTCAGGCCGCCTGCACCTACCCGATTGACACACAAGCACGCGATAATGACGCGCTGACCACCCCGCATGCCGCATCCTGTCCGGATCGCGGCCTTTTCTTTTCCCGCAGGAGCTGCCCATGGCCGAAGCCGTACGCCACGACAAGACGGCACGCCAGCTGCGGCTGTTGTCCGATGCACTGGACAGCGGGCGACTGGGTCCGGTGCGCCGGCTGGTCAACACGTTGGCGCCGGCCGAGATCGGCAACCTGCTGGAATCGCTGCCGCCGGGCAAGCGCGAAGTGGTGTGGGGCCTGGTCGACCCGGAAGACGATGGCGAGGTGCTGGTCCACGTCGGCGAAGAAGTGCGCGAAAGCCTGCTGGCCGACATGGACCCGGACGAAATCATCGCCGCGGTCGAAGACCTGGACATCGATGACCTGGCCGACCTGGTCGAGGACCTGCCGGACACGGTCATCGACGAAGTGCTCAAGTCGATGGACCGCGAGAACCGCGAGCGGCTTGAACAGGTGCTGTCCTACCCCGAGGACAGCGCCGGCCGCCTGATGAACCCGGACGTGGTGACCGTGCGCGCCGACGTCAATGTGGACGTGGTGCTGCGTTACCTGCGCCTGCGCGGCGAACTGCCCGACCATACCGATCACCTGTTCGTGGTCAGCCGCCGCCACCAGTACCTGGGCCGGCTGTCGCTGGCCGCGCTGGTCACCCATGAAGACAACACCCCGATCAACCGGCTGATCGACGACGAGCAACCGGCCATCGACGTCGGCGAGGGTGCCGAGGAAGTGGCCCGGCAGTTCTCCGATCATGACTGGGTGTCCGCCCCGGTGGTGGACGACAACAACATCCTGCTCGGCCGCATCACCATCGATGACGTGGTCGACATCATCCGGTCGCAGGCCGAGCACCAGGCGTTGGGCGCGGCCGGTCTGGACGAAGAAGAAGATCTGTTCTCGCCGATCAAGCGTGCCGTGCGCGGCCGCGTGGTCTGGCTGGGCATCAACCTGTGCACCGCGTTCCTGGCGGCCAGCGTGATCGGCCAGTTCGAGCTGACCCTGCAGAAGGTGGTGGCGCTGGCGGTGCTGATGCCGATCGTGGCCGGCGTCGGCGGCAATGCCGCGGTGCAGGTGCTGACCCTGATGGTGCGCGGCATCGCGCTGGGCCAGGTGGGCCCGAGCAATGCGCGCATCCTGCTGTGGAAGGAATCGCGGGTGGCGCTGATCAACGGCACGCTGATCGGCACGGTGGTGGGCATCATCGCCTTCCTGTGGTTCCACAGTTTCCTGCTGTCGCTGGTGATCACCCTGGCGCTGATCATCAACTTCTGCGCCGCGGCGCTGGCGGGCGTACTGCTGCCGCTGATGCTCAAGCGCATGAACGTCGACCCGGCCGTGGCCGGCACCGTGGTGGTGACCGCCGTCACCGACGTGATGGGCTTCTTCAGCTTCCTGGGCCTGGCCACCCTGATCCTGCTGCACTGACCCTGGACCCCGCATGGCCGTGACCCTCGACAACTACTTCGTCCCCGGCTGGCGCGACGCAACCTATACCTGCGCCGCCTGCGAATGGCAGGGCAGCGCGCGCCAGATGCCGATGGAACTGCACGAAGACGAAGCGCAGTTCGACTGCCCGCAGTGCGAAAACCCGATCCTGCTGGTGGTCCACCCTACCCTGGCCCAGGTACAGGCGGCGGCGGCCGACGGGCACCCCGAGGCGATCGAGCAGATGGAGATCCTGGCCGCCGCGCCGCGCCCGGACTGATGCACTGCACGATGCCCCGGCGCGCCGGGGCGCCTAGACTGAAAACGTTTCCAGTCGAGGATGGGCAATGGCACGACGACACGCGCGGTGGCTGCTGTGCGCAATGGCGATGGTGACGCTGGCCGGGTGTGCACCGACCCGCCAGGAGGTGGGCCATTTCGAAGCCCGCGCCGTGAAGGTGGACGGACGTACCGCGTACTACCAGGTCTTCGTGCCACGCGGCGCGCGGGCGCAGCCCGATCGTCTGCCGGTGGTGCTGTTCCTGCACGGTTCGGGCGAACGCGGCAACGACAACCAGGCCCAGACCGAGGCCGGGCTGGGGCCCTACCTGCGCCGCCATGCCGATACCTTCCCCGCGCTGGTGGTGCTGCCCCAGGTACCCGGCGACGGCGAGTGGTCGGGCGGCAACAACCGCGCCGCGCTGGCCGCGCTGGATGCCACCGTGGCCGAGTTCAACGCCGACCCGCAGCGCCAGTACCTCACCGGCATGTCGATGGGCGGCTACGGCAGCTGGAACATCGCGCTGGACGCGCCGCAGCGCTTCGCCGCGATCGTACCGGTATGTGGCGCGGTACTGGCCCCGCGCGCGGTGCGCCCGACCCTGTTCGTGGAAGACGTGGCGCATGAAGCCGACCCGTACGCCGCCATCGCCCAACGCCTGAAACACACCCCGATCTGGATGTTCCATGGCGCCCGCGACGACGTGGTGCCGCCGGAAGACGACCGCCGGTTGAAGGCTGCCTTCGCGCAGGTCGGGGCCAAGGACGTGCGTTACACCGAATACCCGGACGGCAACCACAACGCGTGGGATGCCACGTATGCCGATGACGCGATGTGGGCGTGGTTGTGGACGCAGAAGCGATGAACATACCGCCGCATACCCGGTTCCTGGATCCCGCAACCGAGTAACGCCGGCCGCTGGCCGGCTCCTCGCCATCCAACCCGGTAGTGCCGGCCGCTGGCCGGCTCCTCGCAATCCAGCCCGGTAGTGCCGGCCGCTGGCCGGCTCCTCGCAATCCAACCCGGTAGTGCCGGCCGCTGGCCGGCTCCTCGCAATCCAACCCGGTAGTGCCGGCCGCTGGCCGGCTCCTCACAATCCAACCCGGTAGTGCCGGCCGCTGGCCGGCTCCTCATACCGCTGGATTCATGCAGAGCCGGCCAGCGGCCGGCACTACCGTTGGTTGGCTGGGAGCCGGCCAGCGGCCGGCACTACGCTTTTGCGGCCGGCGGCCTGCATTGCCGGGGTGTTGCACCACCGACGCGTGCGCGTTTGCCTGACACCCTTGCGCTGGACGATCAATCACCATGCCCCATGAGCTCTTCCCGACTGCGCATCGGCCGTTGTTCGCTTCCCGGACAGGCGTACACCCTGACGATGGTGTGCCACAACCGACACCGCTGGTTTGATGATCCCAACCTGGCGGCCATCGCCATGAACCACCTGCGCGACATCGACCAACGTGGTTACGCCCGGTCACTGGCCTGGGTGGTGATGCCCGATCATGTGCATTGGCTGGTGGAACTCGGGAGCCAGCCGCTGGCAGGCATCGCGCGCCGTTTCAAATCGTCGAGTGCCCTGGCCATCAACCGAGCGCTCGGTCGAGGTGGCGCGCTGTGGCAGGCTGGCTATCACGATCACGCCGTACGGTCGGATGAATCGCTGCATCGCCACGCGATGTACATCTTGGGCAATCCCGTCCGGGCAGGTCTGAGCGAGCAGGTCGAGGACTACCCGTACGCCTGGAGCCTGTGGACCGGGTAGTGCCGGCCGCTGGCCGGCTCCTCGCGGACACAACGGTAGTGCCGGCCGCTGGCCGGCTCCGCGCGGACACAACGGTAGTGCCGGCCGCTGGCCGGCTCCTCGCGGACACAGCGGTAGTGCCGGCCGCTGGCCGGCTCCTCGCGGACACAGCGGTAGTGCCGGCCGCTGGCCGGCTCCTCGCGGACACAACGGTAGTGCCGGCCGCTGGCCGGCTCTTCATACCGATGGATTCGTGCAGAGCCGGCCAGCGGCCGGCACTACCTCATTGCGGATGGTTTGCTGCAGAGCCGGCCAGCGGCCGGCACTACCTCATTGCGGGTGGCTGGCTGAGAGCCGGCCAGCGGCCGGCACTACCCGTTTGGGATTCACCCCAACAACGTCTCCAACACCGCCATGCGCACGGCGACGCCGTTGGCGACCTGGCGCAGCACCCACGACTGCGGGCCGTCGGCTACCTCGTCGGTGACTTCCACGCCGCGGTTGATCGGGCCCGGGTGCAGCACGGCGGCATCGCTGCCGGCGCGCTTGAGGCGCTTGGCGTCCAGACCGTACTGCGCGTGGTACTGCTCGATCGACGGCACCAGGCCCTCTTCCATGCGCTCGCGCTGCAGGCGCAGCATCATCAGCGCATCCACGCCTTCCAGCATGGCGTCGAAATCCTGGCCGACGATGCAGCCCTTGAGGGTGTCGTCGTCCGGCAGCAGCGACTGCGGGCCGCATACGCGGATCTCGCCCACGCCCAGCGTGCGCAGGGCGTGCAGGTCGGTGCGGGCCACGCGCGAGTGCTTCACGTCGCCGACGATCACCACCTTCATCTTCGAGAAATCGCTGCCCTTGGCCTGGCGCAGGGTCAGCATGTCCAGCAGGCCCTGGGTCGGGTGCGAGCTGCGGCCGTCGCCGGCGTTGACCAGTGCGGTGCCCTCGCCGGCGGCTGCCGCCAGTGCCGCCACGGCGCCATCATCGGGGTGGCGCACCACGAAGCCGCGCACGCCCATCGCTTCCAGGTTCTTAAGCGTGTCGCAGGCGGTTTCGCCCTTGCGCGTGGACGAGGTCGAGGCGTCGAAATTCAGCACGTCCGCGCCGAGCCGCTGCGCGGCCAGCTGGAACGAACTGCGGGTGCGCGTGGACGGTTCGAAGAACAGCGTGCATACCGCCGAGCCGCCCAGCACGTGGCGCTTGTTGCCCACCCGGCCCACGGCCGCATCGCGGATCTGGCCGGCACGGTCGAGCAGCTGCAACAGGGTTTGACGGGGCAGACCTTCCAGGGTCAGCAGGTGGCGCAGGCGTCCATCGGAATCAAGTTGCGAAGCGGTCATGGGCGGGGGTCTGTGAGTCAGGAAACGGGGGTGGCATCGTCCGGGCAGGACAACCAGCGCTCGATGATGACCGCGGCGGCCACGGCGTCGAGGGTGGCGGCATCGCGGCGACGCTTGCGGCCTTCGGCACGTTCGACGGCAAACCGGCGGGCGGCTTCGACCGAGCTGGAGCGCTCGTCGACCAGCACCACCGGCAGCTTGAAACGCTCCCGCAGCTGGCGGGCAAAGCCCTGCGCACGCTTGCGGTTGGGCTGGTCCTGGCCGTCCAGGGTGAGCGGGTCGCCCACCACCAGGCCGTCAGGCCGCCATTCTTTGATCAGGCGCTCCACCGCGGCCCAGTCCGGGCCGTTGCCGTGCACATCCACCACCGCGATCGCGCGTGCGTGGGTGCCGAACGAACTGCCGATGGCCACGCCGATGCGGCGCGAGCCGACGTCGAAGCCCAGCACGGTGCCATCGCGGCGGATGGTGCCGGGGGCGCCAGCAGCCGGCGGTGGCACGGCGGGCTCAGACATGGCCGCTGTAATCGGTGAGCAGGAACAGGTCGACGCCAATGCGCGAGGCGGCGCCCTGCCAGCGCTGTTCGAACGGCGTGCTGAACAGCAGTTCGCTATCGGCCGGCACGGTCAGCCAGCTGTTCTCACCCAGCTCGCTTTCCAGCTGGCCTTCGCTCCAGCCGGCGCAGCCAAGGGTGACCAGGGCGTTGCGCGGGCCTTCGCCGCGGGCCATCGCTTCGAGGATGTCGCGCGAAGTGGTCAGGTACACGCCCTCGCCCACGGCCAGGCTGGAATCCCAGCTGCGCGCATCGTCATGGATGACAAAGCCGCGCTCGGGATGCACCGGGCCGCCGTTGAGCACGATCTGGCCCCGCAGGTCGGGGCTGTCGGTGGTGATTTCCATCTGCGCCAGCACGTCGCCCAGGGTGTACTCGGACGGCTGGTTGACCAGCACGCCCATGGCACCGTTGTCGTCGTGCTGGCAGATCAGCGCCACGCTGCGCGCGAAGGTGGGATCGGTCAGCGAGGGCAGCGCGACCAGCAGGTGATGGGCGAGGGAGGTGGAGAGCTCGGACATGCGCCCATTCTACCCGCTGGGCCCGGGGCACGGGCGTGAGCGCTGCTAGGATGCAGGCCTTCAAGGAAGGACCGCACCGCATGACTGCCAGCCCTGCACTCCCCACCACCTCGCGCAGCGCCATCGTGCTGATCGCATTGCTGCAGGGGCTGATGCTGTACGCCGCGCAGGAAACCGCCGACCGCTGGCCCTTCCACGATCTCGGCCACCGCGTGTGCTGGTATGCCTGGGTGCTGAGTGTGCCCACCGCCGTGGCCCTGACGCTGGTGCAGCTGCGCGACCGACGCCTGTGGCTGCACGCCGGGCTGGCCTCGCTGCTGGTGCTGGCCCTGGCCAGCGGCATCGGCTGGACGCTCGGTGGCGGGGCCACGGGGCTGGAGCAGAGCGGCGTGCTATGGCCGTTCTCGGTCAGCATGGCCATCGCGGTGTTCGTGAGCCTGCCGTGGTGGCAGTTCCGCCTGCAGCACGGCCACTGGCGCGCGCCCTACGCGGCCTTGTTCGAGCACGCCTGGCAGAACGGATTGACGCTGGCATTGGCGGTGGCCTTCACCGGGCTGACCTGGCTGCTGCTGTGGCTGTGGGCGGCGCTGTTCCAGCTGGTGGATATCCGCTTCTTCCGTGATCTGTTCCGCGAGAGCGCCTTCATCGCATTGGCCACCGGCACGCTGTTCGGCTTTGGCGTGCTGATCGGGCGAACCCAGCACCGCGCCATCCAGATGGTGCGTTCGGTGCTGTTCGCGGTGGGGCGCGGGCTGTTGCCGCTGCTGGCCTTCATTGCGCTGCTGTTCGTGCTCAGCCTGCCGTTCACCGGGCTCGAGCCGCTGTGGCGTACCCGCTCGGCGGCCAGCCTGCTGATCACCCTGTCGCTGCTGCTGGTGGTGTTCGTCAACGCGGTCTACCAGCACGACAGCGACCAGCCGCCCTACCCGGCCTGGCTGCGCCGGTTGGTCGAGGCGGCCCTGCTGGCGTTGCCGGTCTATGCCGCCGTGGCGCTGTACGCAATGGGCCTGCGCATCGCCCAGTACGGCTGGACCCCGGAACGCTTCTGGGGCGCGCTGGTGGCGGTGCTGGTGTGCGGCTACGCGCTGGGCTATGCGCTGGCGGTGCTGCGCCCGGGCGCGCGCTGGCTGCAGCGGCTTGAACCGGTGAACCGCTGGATGTGCTGGGCGGTGCTGGCCAGCGCGGTGCTGGCCAACTCGCCACTGCTCGACCCGCTGCGGATCAGCGCCGCCAGCCAGCTCACCCGCGTGCAGGCCCTGGCACCGGCGATCGACGCCGAGCAGGCCACCGCACTGCGCTTCGCCTACGGCCGCCACGGCGTGGAGGCACTCAAGACACTGCAGCGCGACCCTCGTTTCAGCCAGGATGCACGCGCTGCCGGCGTGATCGCGGCCGCGCTGGCCCGCGACACGCGATGGGGGCGCGACAACCAACTGGGCGACATCGACGATGGCATCGCCGACCTCCCCGCGCTACAGCGTCAGCTGACCGTCGCCAAGGGCCTGCCCACCCCGGACCCGGACTGGTGGCAGGCCGTGCTGGCGCGCACGCTGGCCACCAGCGACTGCCTGGACGTGGGCCAGGACTGCGTGGTGCTGCGCCGCGACCTGGACAGCGACGGTGTGGACGAGGTGCTGCTGTGCAACCTGTCGCCGCATCGGCACCCCTACTGCCGGGTGCATGCCCGCAGCGAGGGCCAATGGGAGGATGTCGGCAGGGTGTCCTTCCCGGAGGCGGACGGCACGACCAGCATCGCCCGGAACAACACCGCGTTGCGCGACGGCCAGCTGCACCTGCAGGCACCGCGCTGGCCCCGCCTGTCCGTGGATGGCGGCCCGCCCCAGACCATCGATGAAACCGCCTACAAGGAATCACGCCCATGAGCGGCTACTGCCTGATCGCCCCCGGCCACCCGGTTCACGGCCACTACCACGACCACGAATACGGCTTCCCGCAGCGCGACGAGCGTGAGCTGTTCGAACGGCTGCTGCTGGAAATCAACCAGGCCGGCCTGAGCTGGGAAACCATCCTGAAGAAGCGCGAGGGCTTCCGCGCGGCCTATTCCGGCTTCGACGTGGACACCGTGGCCGCCTACGGCGAGCGCGACATCGAGCGGCTGCTCAACGATGCCCGCATCATCCGCAACCGGCTCAAGGTGCACGCAGCGGTGCACAACGCGCAGGTGATCCAGCAGCTGCGGGCCAGCCACGGCAGTTTCGCGGCGTGGCTGGATGCGCACCACCCGCAGGACAAGGCGGCGTGGGTGAAGCTGTTCAAGAAGACGTTCCGCTTCACCGGCGGCGAGATCACCGGCGAGTTCCTGATGAGCCTGGGCTACCTGCCCGGCGCGCACAGCCCGGACTGCTCGGTGTACGCGCGCCTGCAACGCCTGCGTGCCGACCAACGCTCGGCGCCTACCGGGTGATGCAGGGCCTTACACCCCCATGTAACGGCCCGGGCGGTGGTTGAACATCAGCACCAGGCTGAGCACCACCGCGCCGATCGCCGAATACATCACCTGCGACGGGGACAGCACGAAGAACGCCACGCACATCAGCAGCGTGTCGAAGGACATCTGCACCTTGCCGGCGCTCCAGCCGCGGGTGCGCTGCAGGTACACCGCCAGGATGCCGATGCCGCCCAGGCTGGCGCGGTGGCGGATGTAGAACAGGATGCCGAGGCCGGCCAGCGCGCCGCCCACCAGCGCCGAATACAGCGGGGCGATATGGGCGAAATCGGCCCAGCGCGGCAGCAGGTCGGTGAGCGCGCCGCACGCGGTGACCGCCGCGAACGTTTTCAGGGTGAACTCCCAGCCCATCCGACGCACGGCCACCCAGTAGAACGGCAGGTTGACCAGCACGAACACCAGCCCGAAGTTCCAGTCGAAGGCGTAGTGCGCCAGGAACGCCAAGCCGGCCATGCCGCCGATCATCAACCCGCCCTTGGCGAAGATGGCCAGGCCCAGCGAGGCCACCAGCGTGGCCAGGATCATGCCCTGCACGTCCTCGGCCACCGAATGGCGCAGCGCTTTTTCATCGGCGACGGTGCCGGCACTGTCCGGCGGCGGGGTCAGCGGGCCAGCGGTGACCAGGTGGCCGTCGGCGTCGTCGCACGGCGCGGGGCCATGGGAATCAAGGGACATGGGGGTGGGGGCTGTGCGTGGGGAGCGGTATTAGACACGATCAGCGTGACAGTTGCAGGTGAAATCATTCAGAGAGCCATCCAGCTGCTGCCCGGGCCCGCCGCGCTGGGCGGCTCCAGCGTGAAAACCGCCTCGCCCAGGCGCTGGCGCACCACGAACACGCCCTGCTCCCAGGCCGAGCGCTTGAACCAGTCGCGCTGGTCCAGCGCGGCCGGGCTGCGCATCGGGTGGCAGGCGATGACCGCCCCGCCGCGGTCCAGCACACGCGCCTGCCACCGCTCGCCAACGCCGGCCGCCAGGCCGCGGTAGACCCGGATCCAGCCGGCCCGGCCCGGCAGCGCGCGGCCCAGCCGTGCCACCTCGTCCTCGCGCTGGAAGCCCTGTGCGCGTACCAACGCGGCGGCCGCCCGCCACGGGGTGGGATCGGCCCCGACGCGGTCGATCAGCGCCAGCCCGTGCTGCTCGATCAGCGCCAGCACCGCGCGCTCGCGGGTTGCCGGGTCGCTGTTGGCGTAAGCGGCAAAATCGAATGGGTCCACGCACACCACGCTGGCCCCGGGGAAGCGCTGGTAGACCGGGTCATCGCCGTGCGGCCCGCATTGCAGGGTCAGCAGGCTGGCGCCATCAAGCACGTAGTCACGTGGCAGCGCGGCCATGAAAAGCGCGGCCACATGGTAGGCGTCCGCGCTGAAGGGAAAGCCTTCCAGCACGCGCCCGGCGCGGGTGACCGCGGGGCTGGACTGCACGCGTAGTTCGGTAAAGCGCGGCATCGCGGCACGACTCCGGTCGGCGGCAAGGCCGCACAGCATGCCACTGTCGCCGGCCCGCCGTGCTCAACCGGCGCGTGCAGCGGCCAGGTGATGGGCCACCAGCGCATTGGCATGCCCATGGCCCAGCCCGTGCTCGGTCTTCAGGAAGGCCACCAGTTCCATGTGCTTGAGCCCGCCCTGCGCCACCAGCAGCGCCAGCCAGTGGCCGACGGGTTGGCCGTAGGTCTTTTCGATGGACGGGAAGTACGACGCCGGGCCTTTCAGGGTAGGGGTATCGCTCATGACGGATGCCTCGCAGGGTGGCGCACCGCCGGAAGGGCGGCGCTCTCTGTGTATGACGCGGCAGCGGGCGCGAAATCGACAGGACTTTTCATGCCCGCTGAACACCCCGCTGCCCAGCATGCCAGGGTACCTCCGCACCCTCCCCTCTTCCCCTGCAGGAGTCCGCGTCATGCCCTACCTGACCACCGCCGACAACACCCAGCTCTTCTACAAGGACTGGGGCCAGGGCCAGCCCATCGTGTTCCATCACGGCTGGCCGCTCAGTGCCGATGACTGGGATACCCAGCTGCAGTTCTTCCTGCTGCAGGGCTACCGGGTCATCGCCCACGACCGCCGTGGCCACGGCCGGTCCTCGCAGACCAGCGGCGGCCACGAGATGGACACTTACGCAGCCGACGTCACCGCGCTGGCCGACCACCTGGACCTGCGTGATGCGGTGCACGTGGGCCATTCCACCGGCGGCGGCGAAGTGGCGCACTACGTGGCCCAGGCCAGGCCCGGCCGCGTGGCCAAGGCGGTCCTGATCGGGGCGGTGCCGCCGATCATGATCAAGAGCGAGGCCAATCCCGGGGGCACCCCGAAGGAAGTGTTCGACGGTTTCCGCGCCCAGTTGCTGGCCGGCCGCGCGAACTTCTACCGCGAGGTGCCCATTCCGTTTTATGGCTTCAACCGCGACGGCGCGCCGGTGCAGCAGGGCGTGGTCGACAACTGGTGGCGCCAGGGCATGATGGGTGCGGTCAACGCGCACTACGACTGCATCAAGGCGTTCTCGGAAACCGACTTCACCGAGGACCTGAAGAAGATCGATGTGCCGGTGCTGGTGATGCATGGCGATGACGACCAGATCGTGCCCATCGCCGATTCGGCCGAACTGGCGATCAAACTGCTCAGGCACGGTACGTTGAAGGTCTACAAAGGGTATCCGCATGGCATGTGCACCACGCATGCCGAGGTGATCAACCGGGACCTTCTGGCGTTTATTCGGGGATGAGGGGTGTACCGACCACTGGTCGGTACCTACCCGGTGTGTTTGGGTGATTGGGGTACCGACCAACGGTCGTACCCGGGCGCGGTAGCGCACGACCGTTGGTCGTGCGCCCCTCTGGCACGGGAATCAGCGCGCAACCAGCTTCTGCCGCGCCGCGTTGTAGCGGTCGCCGACGATGGCGATGCTGTCCAGCGCTACCCCGATCTGCTGCAGGTCGTCGGCGCTGAGCTGCAGCGCGGCCGCCCCGAGGTTTTCCTGCAGGCGATGCAGTTTGGTGGTGCCCGGAATCGGCACGATCCACGGCTTGCGCGCGAGCAGCCAGGCCAGCGCCACCTGTGCGGGCGTTGCGCCCTTGGCGGCGGCAATCGCGATGATGCGGTCGACCAGCACCTGGTTGGCCTGGCGCGCCTCGGCGGCGAAGCGCGGCACGCTGGTGCGGAAGTCGTCGGCGGCAAATGCGGTGTCAGCGTTGATCGCGCCGGTCAGGAAACCCTTGCCAAGCGGACTGAACGGCACAAAGCCAATGCCCAGTTCTTCCAGCACCGGCAGCACGCTCTGCTCCGGTTCGCGCCACCACAGCGAGTACTCGCTCTGCAGGGCGGCCACCGGCTGCACCGCGTGCGCGCGGCGAATGGTGTCTGCACCGGCCTCGGACAGCCCGAAGTGCTTCACCTTGCCTTCGGCGATCAGCTCCTTGACCGTGCCGGCCACGTCTTCGATCGGCACATTCGGGTCCACGCGGTGCTGGTAGAACAGGTCGATGCGGTCGGTGCGCAGCCGCTGCAGACTGGCCTCGGCCACCGCGCGGATGCGCTCGGGACGACTGTCCAACCCGGCGTCGGCGTGGCCGTCCTTGAACCCGAACTTGGTGGCGATCACCACCTGGTCGCGGTACGGCGCCAGCGCCTGGCCGAGCAGTTCTTCGTTGCGGAAGGGGCCGTACACCTCGGCCGTGTCGAAGAAGGTCACGCCCTGCTCCACGGCGGCGTGCAGCAGGGTCGTGGCGGTATCGGTGTCGGTGGCTGGGCCGTAGCCGAAGCTCAGGCCCATGCACCCCAGGCCCAGCGCGGAAACGCGCAGGCCGCTGTTGCCCAGTTCTCGTGTCTGCATGGTAATGCTCCTGCCGGCGGGGTCGGCATTGATGGGGGATGCCCATCTTGAACCGCCCGACGGCAGGAAGAGAACCGGCGTGATCGCTGGTGGTGATGAACCTGGCTCATCAATCCAGCGCCATGCGTAGACGCTTCATGCAGGCAGCGCGTACGTAACCTTGCTCCCGTGGATCCTGACCCAGCCCCGTTGCTGCAACTGCTGGACCAGATGCTCACGCTCAGCGACCGGCATTGCCCCCTGGTAAATCGCGCCGATCGCGTTGAGAAGGGTCTTCGGCGAAGCCGGGCGTTTGGAGCCCTGCTTCCGAAGCGCTTCTACCACGCGATTGATCGGTGCGATGGCCACGGCAGGCCCGCCGGTCTGTGCAGCCGCACCGTTCTGCACAGCGGCGGAAGCCTTGGCAGCTTTCTGCTCGGCAGCGCGCAGCATTGGCAGACTTTCCACCGACGGTGAGCGCGTCACCCGCAAGCCGCGTGCGCGCAGATGGTGTACCAGCGGGTCGAACCCTGTGTCCTTGGATACGATGTGGAAATGGTCTTCCGGGCCCTTGCTGGACAGCTCGCCTATGTAGAAGGCGATATGGAAATCCAGCGCGTTGGAGCCGGCGCCGCTGCACCGCACATAACGCGCGCCGGGACCCAGTGCCTGCAGCGCTTCGGCCACCTCGATGCTGACTTTTGCCTGCGAAACCCCGACGAACACCAGCACCCTGAACGAGGCCCCGCGCAGCGCAGCCAGTGTTTTGGGTTGCACGTTCTCATAGTCGATCAGGACGTGGTTGAGCACTGCCTCCATGCCTGCCTCAGCGCTCCGTGTCCGGCAGTGACAGCCCGAACAGCACCAGCAGCAGGAACGCCGCGCCGAACAGCAGCAACAGGATGTGCCACACCCCGAAACGGTCCATGCGCTGCATGTCCACGCCTTCCTCGCGGTGGTAGCGCCGCAGCAGGCTGTTGATCGGCAGGATCGGCACGAAGGTCAGCAACGACACCAGCCCCATGCCGCCCGGCAGGCGTCCGCCCAGGTTGAGCAGGAAGTACACGGCCGCCAGCAGGCCCGGCGCGAAGGCCAGTTCGCGGCGGCGGCTGACCGCGATGTCACGCAGGTCGCTGAAACACAGGAACGACCACAGCGGGGCGAACAGGGCGCGCGCCCAGGGCCACTGGGTGCCGCCGGTTTCGCGCTTGATCGCCCGCCAGTTCTGCCAGAACCAGTACAACGGGTACAGCCCGAGCGTCACCAGCGACAGCGAGGCCAGTTTCAGCGTGGGCGGTGAGTAGTACGCGGCAGCGACCACATCGCGCGTGGCGATGCGGGGTGCCGGGGAAAACGGTGGTGCTGCGACCGGCATCGTTGCCGGCGCACGGTAAGGATCGTCCACTTCCATATGCGGATCACCTGCAATGCATCTACCGGCGAGGTGCCGGCGCCCCCTGTATCCCGGGAATCCGGGACGGCGCGACTATCGCAGAGCGCCGGGGGTTTTTCCAGATCCCCCCGCGGCCCGGCGCACCGGGGCGGGCGGGGGCAAGGGCGCGCGTCGTGCGCGCCCGGTGCGGTCAGCGGACTTCGGAGATCTCCACCCCGTCCAGGCCCTGCGACAGCGTGCGTGCGTCGCCGCCCTGCGACAGCTTGATGCGCAGGCGCACTTCGTTCTGCGAATCGGCGTAGCGCAGTGCGTCTTCGTAGCTGATCTCACCGGCCTGGTACAGCTCGAACAGGCTCTGGTCGAAGGTGCGCATGCCCAGCTGCACCGACTCCTTCATCACTTCCTTGAGCTTGTGGATCTCGCCATCGCGGATGTAATCCTGGACCAGCGGCGTGCCCAGCATGATTTCCATCGCCACCTTGCGCGACTTGCCATCCGGGGAGGGAATCAGCTGCTGCGCCACCACGCCCTTGAGGTTCAGCGACAGATCCATCAGCAGCTGGTTGCGGCGGTCTTCGGGGAAGAAGTTGATGATGCGGTCCATCGCCTGGTTGGCGTTGTTGGCGTGCAGCGTGCACAGCACCAGGTGGCCGGTTTCCGCGAAGGCGATGGCGTGGTCCATGCCCTCGCGGGTGCGCACCTCGCCGATCATGATCACGTCCGGTGCCTGGCGCAGGGTGTTCTTCAGCGCCGCTTCCCAGCTGTCGGTGTCGATGCCCACTTCGCGCTGGGTGATGATGCAGCCCTCGTGCTTGTGGACGAATTCGATCGGGTCTTCGATGGTGATGATGTGCCCGGTCGAGTTGTGGTTGCGGTAGCCGATCATCGCCGCCAGCGAGGTCGATTTACCGGTACCGGTAGCGCCGACGAACAGGATGATGCCGCGCTTGGTCATCGCCAGCGTCTTGATGATCGGCGGCAGGCTCAGCTCTTCCACGGTGGGAATGCGCGTCTCGATGCGACGCAACACCATGCCTACCTGGTTGCGCTGGTAGAAGCAGCTCACGCGGAACCGGCCCACGCCGGACAGGCCGATGGCGAAGTTGCACTCGTGGGTCTTCTCGAACTCTTCGCGCTGGGCCGGCGTCATCACGTTGAGCACCAGGTCGCGGCTCTGCTGCGGCGTGAGCGGGGTCTGGGTGATCGGCGAGATCTTGCCGTTGACCTTGATCGCCGGCGGCATGCCCGCGGTGATGAACAGGTCCGACGCCTTCTGGTGCGCCATCAGCTTGAGGAACGAGGTGAAGTCGATGGTCGTGGTGCTCATCGCGGTGTACTCCGAAGGTTTTCAGGAGCCGGCCAGCGGCCGGCACTACCCTTACTCGAAAATCCGCTTGTCCTTGGCGTACTCGCGCGCTTGGTTGCGGGTGATCAGGCTGCGCTTGACCAGGTCCTGCAGGTGCTGGTCCAGGGTCATCATGCCCATCTGCTGGCCGGTCTGGATGGCCGAATACATCTGCGCCACCTTGTCCTCGCGGATCAGGTTGCGGATGGCCGGGGTGCCCACCATGATTTCCCATGCAGCGGTACGCCCGCCACCGACCTTCTTCAACAGGGCCTGGGAGATCACCGCGCGCAGCGACTCGGACAGCATCGAGCGCACCATCGGCTTTTCGCCGGCGGGGAACACGTCGATGATGCGGTCGATGGTCTTGGCCGCCGAACTGGTATGCAGCGTGCCGAACACCAGGTGGCCGGTTTCGGCGGCGGTCAGCGCCAGGCGGATGGTTTCCAGATCGCGCAATTCGCCGACCAGGATGATGTCCGGGTCTTCACGCAGGGCCGAGCGCAGCGCTTCGTTGAAGCCGTGCGTATCACGATGCACTTCGCGCTGGTTGATCAGGCACTTCTGCGAGGTGTGCACGAATTCGATCGGATCCTCGACGGTGAGGATGTGGCCGTATTCGTTCTTGTTGATGTGGTCGATCATCGCCGCCAGCGTGGTCGACTTGCCCGAACCGGTCGGGCCGGTGACCAGGATCAGGCCCTGCGGCTGGTCGATCAGTTCGCGGAAGATCGGCGGCACGGCCAGGTCTTCCAGCGTCAACACTTCCGAGGGAATGGTACGGAACACCGCACCGGCACCCCGGTTCTGGTTGAACGCATTGACGCGGAAGCGCGCCAGCGACGGAATCTCGAACGAGAAGTCGACCTCGAGGAATTCCTCGTAATCGCGGCGCTGCTTGTCCGACATGATGTCGTACACAAGCGCATGCACCTGCTTGTGGTCCAAGGCCGGAATGTTGATGCGACGGACATCGCCGTCAACGCGGATCATCGGCGGCAGGCCTGCCGACAGATGAAGATCCGACGCTTTGTTCTTTACGGAAAACGCCAACAGCTCGGCGATATCCATGCGCTGCTACTCCCCATGACTGCTGCGACTGGAAGGTTCTTTCCCCGGGCGGCAGTATAGCGTTCCTGATCTACCGGAAAACGCCCGTGTCCGCGCTGCCCCTGTCCACGCTGTTGCTGAACCTGCACAACGCGGCTGCCGCCGCCGGGCGGCCAGACCCGCTGCTGCTGGCGGTCTCCAAGACCCAGCCGGCCGAGGCGGTGGCGGCGCTGGCCGCCCAGGGCCAACGTGCGTTCGGCGAGAACTACGTGCAAGAGGCCGTGGCCAAGATCGACGCACTGGCGGCGCTGGGGCTGGAATGGCACCTGATCGGCCACCTGCAGTCCAACAAGGCCGAGCTGGCCGCGCAGCGGTTCGACTGGGTGCAGAGCGTGGACCGTCCCAAGCTGGTGGCGGCATTGGCCGCGCACCGGCCGGCGGCGCTGGCCCCGTTGAACGTGCTCATCCAGGTCAACATCGACGACGAGGACAGCAAGCATGGCTGCGCCCCCGAGGACGTGCCTGCGCTGGCCGCTGCCATCGCTGCCGCGCCGCGCCTGCAGCTGCGCGGGCTGATGGCCATTCCTGCCCCGTGGCCCCAGGCCGAGCGCCGCCAGCAGGCGTTCGCGCGCATGCGTGCGCTGTTCGACACACTGGCCGCAGCGCATCCACGGGTGGACACGCTGTCCATGGGCATGAGCAGCGACTACGCCGAGGCCATCGCCCAGGGCGCCACCCTGGTGCGGGTCGGCACGGCCCTGTTCGGCGCGCGCCCGCGCCCGGCCTGACTTCCTTTCACGTGTACCACCCGGAGATTGCATGAGCACCATCACACTTACCTTCATCGGCGGCGGCAACATGGCCCGCAGCCTGATCGCCGGGCTGGTCCGCCAGGGCGTTGCGCCCGCGCATATCCACGTGGCCGAGCCGGTCACCGAGCTGCGCGAACAACTGACCGCCGACTTCGGCGTGAAGACCTACGCCAGCGCCACCGAAGCGGCGGCGCAGGGCGACGTCTGGGTGCTGGCGGTGAAACCGCAGGTGCTGCGCGATGTGTGTGCGTCGCTCGTGCCCTTGGCCGGTGCCAGGCAGCCGCTGGTGGTCTCCATCGCCGCCGGTATCACCAGTGCGCAGCTGGAACGCTGGCTGGGCGGCACCGCGGCGGTGGTGCGGGCCATGCCCAACACCCCTGCCCTGCTCGGTGCGGGCGTGACCGGGCTGTACGCCACCGCGACGGTGAGCGAGGCGCAGCGAACCCAGGCCGATACCGTGCTGGCCAGCGCCGGGCGCACCGTGTGGATCGATGACGAAGCCCGCATGGACGCGGTCACCGCGGTGTCGGGCAGTGGCCCGGCGTATGTGTTCCTGCTGGCCGAGGCGATGGAAGCGGCCGCCGTGGCCCAGGGCCTGCCGGCCGAGGCGGCACGCACACTGGTGGTGCAGACCCTGCTGGGCGCCAGCCGCATGCTCGACGAATCCGGTGACGCCCCGGCCGAACTGCGCCGCCGGGTGACCTCGCCCAACGGCACCACCCAGGCGGCGATTGAATCTTTCCAGGCCGACGGTTTCCAGGCCATCGTCGCGCGCGCGATCGACGCGGCGACCCGGCGCGGCCAGGCGCTCTCGGCCGCGAACGACTGAGCCCCCCGGCAACCGGTAGAGCCACCCCATGGGTGGCTACAGGAACCGTGATCGCACGACAGCCACGCACGGCGTGGCTCTACCCGGCTGCAAACCCACGGTAGAGCCACCCCATGGGTGGCTACGGGAACCGTGATCGCATGACAGCCACGCACGGCGTGGCTCTACCCGGCCGCGAACCCACGGTAGAGCCACCCCGTGGGTGGCTACGGAACCCGGTGATCGCGCGACAGCCACCCATGGGGTGGCTCTACCCGGCTGCAAACCCACGGTAGAGCCACCCCGTGGGTGGCTACGGAACCCCCTGATCGCACGACAGCCACCCATGGCGTGGCTCTACCCGGCCGCGAACCCACGGTAGAGCCACCCCGTGGGTGGCTACGGAACCCGTGATCGCGCGACAGCCACCCATGGGGTGGCTCTACCGGGTCAGCCGGTCGAGCAGGAAATCCACGAAGCTGGACAACTTCGGCCGCGGGCGGCGGTCAGGCAGGTACACCAGGTGCAGCGGGCGCGGCTCGGGCAGGTACTCGGTGAGTACCGGCTGCAGGCGCCCACTGGCGATGTCGTCGGCCAGCAGCACCGCTGGCTGCAGGATCAGCCCGGCGCCGGCCAGGGCGGCGCGGCGCAGGCCGTCGCCGTCGTTGCACAGCAGCCGCGAGTGCTCCGACCAGTCCTGCTCGGGATGCCCGCGCAGGCGCCAGCCATGGCCCCCGCGCCAGGCCACGTGGGTCAGGCAATCGTGGTCGCGCAGTTCGCCGGGGTGCTGCGGAATGCCCTTGCGCTGCAGGTAAGCCGGCGCGGCGCAGATCTGCATTGCGTACGGCGGCAAGGGCCGCGCCACCCATTCGGCCGAACCGAGCCGGCCCATCCGAACCACCGCGTCGAACTGCTCCTCGATCAGGTCGACGCGGCGATTGCTCAGGTCCAGCTCCACCGTCACCTGCGGATAGGCGGCCAGGTACTCCGCCACCAGCGGCGCGAGCACGCAGCTGCCCCAGGTAACCGGCGCGCTGATCCGCAACAGGCCCTGGGGCTGGGCCTGCAGGCCGGCCACGCTGGCCTGCGCCTGCTGCACCTGTTCCAGCACGCTGCGGCAGCCGGCCAGGTAGTTGCGCCCGGCGTCGGTCAGGCTCTGCCGGCGCGTGTTCCGCTGCAGCAGGCGCACGCCCAGGTGCGTTTCCAGCTGCTGGATGTACTTGCCGACCATCACCGACGACACCGCCAACTGCTCGGCGGCGGCATTGAAGCTACCGTGTTCGACCACGGCCACGAAGGCCTGCATGCAGCGCAAGGTGTCCATTGGTAACCACAAGTTTGCAATCTACAAAGCATACCCCGGTTACCGAACCACCGCCGCAGGCGCAGACTGGCCGCACGTCCTTTTCTGGAGCCTCCCGCATGAAGATTCTTCTCGTTGGTGCCAGCGGCACCCTCGGCCAGGCCGTCGCGGCGACCCTGGGCACCCATCACCAGCTGATCCGCGCCGGCCGCCATGGCGGTGACGTGCAGGTGGACCTCACCGACGATGCCAGCGTGCAGGCCCTGTTCGCCCAGGTGGGCACGGTGGACGCGGTGGTGGCCACCACCGGCAAGCTGCACTTCGGCCCGCTGGGCACCATGACCCCGGCGCAGTTCAACGTGGGCCTGCAGGACAAGCTGCTGGGCCAGGTGCGGCTGGCGCTGGCGGCCCAGCACCACCTCACTGCCGGCGGCTCGATCACCCTCACCAGCGGCATCGTCAGCGCCCAGCCGATCCGCGACGGTGCCAATGCCACGGCGGTGAACGCCGCGCTGGAGGGCTTCGTGCGCGGCGCCGCCTGCGAGCTGCTGCCACGCGGACTGCGCATCAACGTGGTCAGCCCGAATGTGCTGGTCGAATCGCTGGCCGACTACGGCGCGTACTTCCCCGGCTTTGAAGCCGTCACCGCCCAGCGCGCGTCGCTGGCCTACCAGCGCAGCGTGGAAGGTGTGCAGAGCGGACAGGTGTTCAACGTGTGGTGAGACGCGGCGCCGGGCAGATGACGCGTATCGATCGGTAGTGCCGGCCGCTGGCCGGCTCCTCGCCCGCCCACGTATCGACCAAAGGTCGATACCTACCGGGCCCGGTGGAACGGCACCGACACCCCCTCACCCCCAACGCTGCGGTCCATCGCCCTGGTCGCCCAGCGCATCGCCCGGGTTGGCCAGCCGGCACCGCTTCAACGACAGGCAGCCGCAGCCAATGCAATCGGTGAGCTGGTTGCGCAGCAGCAACAGCTGCTCGATGCGCTGGTCCAGCTCGCTGCGCCACAGCGCCGACATCCGCGCCCACTCGGCCTTGGTCGGTGTCTTGTTCTCCGGCAATGCCGCAAAGGCGGTAGCCACCGCCTCCAGCGGCATGCCCACGCGCTGCGCCACGCGGATCACCGCCAGCCGGCGCAGCACATCGCGCGCGAACCGGCGCTGGTTGCCGGCGGTACGCAGGCTGCGGATCAGGCCCTTGCGTTCATAGAAGTGCAGCGCCGACACTGCCACCCCGCTGCGTTTGGCCACTTCGCCCACACTCAGTTCCTGCGCGATCACTGCTTGACCTCAACCATGGTTCAGGTGGCATCCTGCGTGACGCGGGGATGCGCTGCAAGCACGCCCTGCCCGTCCGCTGCCTGGTACCCCGCATGTCTTCCGATGTAACCGCCGCCGCCGCGGCCCCCGCCGACGTGCCAACGCCGTCGATCCTGTCACCCCGCTACCGCGCTACCACCATCGGCATGGTCGCGCTGGTCTCGCTGTACGGCTTCGAAGCGCTGGCCGTGGCCGCCGCGATGCCCACGGTGGCCCACGACCTGGACGGCCTGCGCCTGTACGCGCTGGCATTCGGCGGAACCCTGGCCACCAGCGTGATCGGCATGACCCTGGCCGGGCGCTGGAGCGACCGGCTGGGGCCGGCGCGCCCGCTGTGGCTCGGTCTGGTCTGTTTCATCGCCGGGCTGCTGCTGGCCGGTTTCGCGCACACCATGCCGCAGCTGGTGGTGGGCCGGCTGCTGCAGGGGCTGGGGGCGGGTGCGGTCTCGGTGTCGCTGTACGTGATGGTCGGGCGCACCTTTCCCGAGGCCATGCGCCCGCGGGTTTTCGCGGCGTTCTCGGCCGGCTGGGTGGTGCCCTCGCTGATCGGCCCCGGCATCAGCGGGCTGATCGTGCAGCACCTGGGCTGGCGCTGGGTGTTCCTGATCGTGCCGCTGCTGGCGGTGCCGGCGGCCCTGCTGCTGCGCCCGGCGCTGCGCGACGTGGGCGCGCCGCCGCCATCGGCACGGAGCGATGACCGCGTCATCCGCTGGGCGATCGGGGCTGCTGCGGGCGCGCTGCTGCTGTACATCGGCGGCCAGCAACAGGGCTGGACCGCCCTGGCGCTGCTGGCGCCGGCGCTGGCACTGCTGGCGCTGTGCAGCTGGAAACTGCTGCCCACCGGCACGTTGCGGTTGCGCCGGGGCCTGCCCAGCGTGATCGCGCTGCGCGGCATCGCCGCGTCCGCCTTCTTCGGCTGCGAAGCCTTCCTGCCACTGCTGCTGCAGCGCGAACGTGGGCTGAGCCCGCTGCTGGCCGGGGTGGCGTTGAGCCTGGGCGCGCTGGGCTGGTTCAGCGGCTCCTGGCTGCAGGGCCACCAGCAGCGCGGCTGGACGCGCCCGCAGCTGCTGGTGACCGGCGCGTTGCTGATGTGCGTGGGCATCGTCGCCACCTCGCTGGCGATCCAGCCGGCCACGCCGTTGTGGTTCGCCCTGGCCGGCTGGACACTCACCGGCTTCGGCATGGGCCTGATCTACCCCAGCCTGTCGGTGCTGACCCTGTCGCTGTCGCCGCCGGCGCAGCAGGGCGCCAACACCTCGGCGCTGCAGCTGAGCGAAGCGCTGGGCGTGGCCACCACGCTGGCGATCTCCGGCTCGTTGTTCGCGCTGTTCCTGCAGGGCAACGTGATGCTGGGCTACCTGCTCACCTACGCCATCATGCTGGTGCTGGCCGTAAGCAGCGTGGTCGTTGCACGGCGGATCTGAATCCCGCGCCCCGTAGCGCCGGGCGCTGCCCGGCTGCCGTCCGAAACCGTAGCGCCGGGCTCTGCCCGGCTGCTTCCGGCGCGAAGGTCAGCGGGGCAGAGCCCCGCTCTACGCGGCTACTTCCCGTGCGAAGGTCAGCGGGGCAGAGCCCCGCTCTACGCGGCTGCTTCCCGTGCGAAGCTCAGCGGGGCAGAGCCCCGCTCTACGCGGCTGCGCTTTACCGCCTGACGGGCAGCGGGGCAGAGCCCCGCTCTACGGGTGCGTACATGGCGGTGCACGACGCCGATCAGGCCCGGGTCACGGGTGCGTGTCGCCCACGTCCTTCAGGTCTTCGCGCAGGATGCGGCGGATTTCCAGCACGGCCTGCGGGGTTTCCTGCACGCTGTGCCCGGAGATGATCACCTTCTCCGACACCGCGCCGTCCAGGTGCGCGCTCCAGTACGGCACCAGCCCATCGTCGGACTGCTGCAGCGGCACGTCGGGTTTGCGCTGGGCAATGATCGAGTGGTACTTCAGCCCCGGCATGATCGGCAACGCGCCGGCCGCCTTCACGAACGGGTCGCTGGCCTTGAGGTTGTCGATGCTGTTGGGAATCTGCAGTTTGGTCGGCTGCGCCGACTGACTCTCGGACTGTTGCAGGGTCTGGAAGACATCATCGAACTTGCCCAGGATGGTGATCGGCAGGCGCACCAGGCGCCCGATCAACCGCCCCAGCCGGTTGCCGGCGATGTCGGTGCCCTTGTGCGGGGCGGCGATGAAGATCGCGCGTTCCACGTTCGGTTCGGCGTTGAAATGCAGCAGCGGCCCCAGCTTGGCCTGCACCCGCTTCAGGCGCTCGCCCTTGAGGTCGTAGTTGGCCAGCAGGTCGTTCCACAGCACGTCACCGGAGGACGTCACCAACAAGCGGGCCAGCACCCCGCCCATGCTATGGCCGATGAACACCATGTCCTTCGACGCCGGGCTGCTGCCGGTCGGGTCGAAATGCTTGAGCGTGTTGTCGAACGCCGCGTCGATCTCGAAGCGGTTCAACGCAATCGGCGCGTTGGTCGGGTAATAGACCTGCCACACCTGGAAGTGCTTGCGCAGCTCCGGATCACCCATGATCTCGTTGGCCACGTTCACCCACGCCTCGGGGCTGCTGCCCAGGCCGTGCAGCATGAAGATGATGCGGCGGTTCGGGTCCCACGGCTGCATCAGGTACATGTGCGGTTCGCCGATGCCTTCGCTCAGGCCAAACAGCGTGCGCAGCGACTGCGTGGCAAACCCCGACTGCGCCAGCCACATGCCGTAGGCGGCGGTGAAGTTGCCGGCCAACGGCACCTTTTCGCCGTGCAGATCCACGCGCTCGGTGGACTCGGGCGAATACACGTCGAACAGCACCTGGGTGGTGTCGAGCACCTGCTGCAGGCTGTCGCCCTTGAAGCGCAGCAGCGCGGTGGCGTTGATCGCCGACATCTCGCTGTACTGCGGAATCTCCGCCTTGGTCCCGTCCGCCGCGGCCACCAGCTTGGGCGGGTCCATCACCACCACCAGCTCGGCACCGAAGCCATCGCGCCGGTAGGTGCTGCGCAGGCCGGCAAAGCTCACCGACGAGGCCGACACCATGCGGGTGGGAATGCTGGGCATGCGCAGTTCGTCGAAGTCCGAGGTCAGCGTCCAGCGCTCGCCGGCCACCGGGGCGTTGTAGTCCTCGCCCTCCAGCGCACTCTCGCGGGCGCGCTTGAACACCACCGCCGCGGTCTGCTCGGCGGCGTAGTTGTAGTAGTCGCGCACCTGGGTCTGGCGGTCTTCGAAGGCTCGGTCCGACGGCGTGCGCCCACTGAAGAACAGGTAGGCATAGGCGTAACGCGCCGCTTCCAGCCACGCATCCAGCGCCGCGTCGCTCATCGGGTGCTTGTCACGGTCCTTCGGCTTGGGGCTCAGGCCCAGTGCGGTCTTCACCCACAACTCCGACAGTGCCGACAGGCGCTGTTCTTCCGGCAGCACGGCGGTGTCTTCCAGGGTCTTCTGGCAGGTGGCCACGTCCTTGGCGCACAGGTCCTCGTCCAGTCCGACCACGCTCAGGGTTTCCTGCGATGCCGCGCTGAGCTTGCCCGAGGTGAGCACGTCGCCGCGCTTGTTGGCCAGGTAGTCGGTGGGCGCCACCTGTTTCATGGTGACCATGGCGCAGCCGCTGGACAGCAGCAGCGACAGCACCACCGCCAGCAGCGGCAGCAGGCGGCGGGGGAAGGTGTGGGGCACGGTCATGGTGCGGTTCCTTGTTGCATGCCCGGCACGCCCTGGCGGATCACCTGCGAGAAGGCCGGGTCGTTGCCGGCGGCGCGTGCGCGGTCGGTGATGCGGCCCCGCGCCTTCAGCGTGGCGAAATCCACGCCGGGGGTGAGCACGCCCAGGTCGCGTGCGTATTCGGCGAAATACCCCGACACCAGCAGCCGGTAGTCCAGCGGCAGGCCGGGGGCGATCTGCTTGGCCAGCTCGTAGACGATGGTGGTGCAGTTGCTGGTCAGGGTGTTGTAGAACGCCGGTGCCGCGTCCAGCTTGCGCGCCTCGCCCAGGTAGGACACGAACAGCCCCTTGAGTTGTTCGCGGGTCATGCCGTGCAGGCGGTACAGGTACACATCTTCGCCACGCACGTTGCTGCGCACGCGGATGATGTCGGTCTCTTCGGCAGCCACCAGGGTCATTTCGAACTTGCGGAAGAACCCGCCCAGCGCCGAGAACGACTCGCCGCGCTCCTTGCGGATCTCCAGCGAGAACACCAGCTGGCGACCGTCGGCGAAGCCGAAGGAGATCAGCGTGTGGGCGATCATCGGCCCCATCCAGTACGACATCACCAGGTCGGCCGAGCGCAGCTGGTCCAGGTCATAGCTACGACGCACCCAGCGCACGTCGTGGTCGTCCTCGCTGCGCCAGGTGAAGTCGCGCACGTTGTCGAGCACCACGTGGGTGCCGTCGAATTCGACCACCTTCAGCCGTTGCGCCACGTCGTCGGCCCAGACCCGGTCCTGGCGTGGGGTGAGCAGCAACCACCAGACGCCGCACAGCACCAGCGCGCCCATATACACCGCGCCCGGCCAGCGCCCGGCCCGTGCACGCGCCACGCCCAGCGCGGTGGTCACTGCAAACGCCGCCCACCCTGCGATGGCAACCCAGCGCAGCCAGCCCGGCCCGGGCAGCTGATAGGCCAACAGGCCGGTCACCCACAGCGCTGCGACCAGCATCAACAGCGCCAGCCCCCATCGTCCTGCCTTCTTCACGCGTCGTTCCATCGTTGGTTCGGGGGCGCTAGTTAGCCACAACCGCGGTGTGGGGAACATGTCCGCCTGTTCAGCTTGGGCCGGCGGCATACTGGCGGCGTCCCCATGCGCACAGGAGGCGCTTGCAATGCCCGGTCTTCATTCCATCGGCGGGGTGCCGATCCAGCGCCACCACCTGGCCCGCTGCCATTGCGGCGCGGTGGTCCTGCGCCTGCACCTGCCCGACGGCGTGCTGTCGCCGCGCCGGTGCGACTGCTCGCTGTGCCGGCGCAAGGGCGCGATCGTGGGGTCGGTGAAGCTGGACGACCTGGAGGTCATCGAGGGCGAGCACGCGCTTCGGCTGTACCAGTTCAACACGCACGTGGCCAAACACTGGTTCTGTGGCACCTGCGGCATCTACACCCACCACCAGCGGCGCTCATCGCCGGACGAATACGGCTACAACCTGGGCTGCCTGGACGGCATCAATCCGTATGCGCTGGGCGAGGTGCCGGTCAGCGACGGGGTCAATCACCCCTCGGACCGGCAGCCGGCTCAGTGACTGCGCCGCCGCGTCGGCGCGGCGACCTTCTGCCAGGGTGCCATCGAGGTGCGTCCCGCGCGTGCAGGCCGCTTGAGCAGCAGCCTGCGCTGCGCGGCATCGGGCAACGGCGGGGGCGTCACGGCCTCGCGGGCCGGGCGTGCGGGCCAGAGTCGGTCAAGCAACCACATGGCGTGTCTCCGTGGGGGACGGGGACGTGTCACGTTACCGGCGCCCCGGCATACGCCGGGTGAGGTCCGCACGACAGTCATGTGACGGCCACGCTGCGCCGATCACACCGCCGGCGCGGCCCTGCCCAGCCGCCGCACCAGCACGAAGAACAGCGGCACCAGCACGATCGCCAACAGCGTGCCCGACAGCATACCGCCGATCACGCTCATGCCGATCTCGCGGCGGCTGACCGCGCCCGCGCCGGTGGCCAGGGCCAGCGGGATGACGCCGGCGATGAAGGCCAGCGAGGTCATCACGATCGGGCGCAGGCGCAGGCGCGCGCCCTGCAGCGCCGCGTCCACCGCCGAACTGCCGGCACGGTACCGGGCTTCGGCAAACTCCACGATCAGAATGGCGTTCTTGGCCGACAACCCGATGGTGGTGAGCAGGCCCACCTGGAAGTAGATGTCATTGACGAACCCGGCCGCCGTGGTGGCCAGCACGGTGCCCAGCACGCCCAACGGAATCACCAGCAGCACGGCCACCGGCACCGTCCAGCTCTCGTAGAGCGCGGCCAGGCACAGGAAGATGAAGGCGATCGACGCCGCATACAGCCACAGCGTCTGGTTGCTCGACAGCTGCTCCTGGTACGACAGCCCGCTCCATTGCAGTTCGAAGCCGGGCTCGGCGGCCACCAGCGCCTGCATGCGCTGCATCGCCTCGCCGGAACTGCGTCCTTCGGCAGCGCTACCCTGGATCTCCCTCGCCGGCAGGCCGTTGAAGCGCTGCTGCAGTTGCGGGCCGCGTGCCCAGTGGCTGCTGGCGAAACTGGCGAAGGAGGCCATCTGCCCGTCGCTGCCGCGCACGTACCACTGGCCGATGTCGTCGGGCACGCTGCGGTAGGGCTGGTCGCCCTGCAGGTAGACGCGCTTGACCCGGCCCCGGTCGAGGAAGTCGTTGACGTAGGTACCGCCCCAGGCCGCCGCCAGGGTGCTGTTGATGTCGGCCTGCGCCAGCCCCAACGCACTGGCCTGGGCATGGTCGATGTCCAGGTGCAGTTCGGCCTTGTCGCCCAGCCCGTTCAAGCGCACCGAGCTGAGCCCGTCGTCCTGGTTGGCCGCGCCCACCACCCGCTGCTGCGCCGCCTGCAGCGCAGCGCGTCCGGACGCGCTGCTGTCCTGCAGCCACAGTTCAAAGCCGCTGGACTGGCCCAGCCCGCGCACCGCCGGCGGCGCCAGCACGTTGACCTTGGCATCGGCCAGCCCGCGGAAATGCGCGTTGGCGCGCGCGATGATCGCCGCGGCGGTGTTGTCACCATCCCGCTCGCCCCAGGGCTTGAGCGCCAGGAAGCCCTGCCCGGCGTTCTGCCCGGTGCCGGCGTTGTTGCGCCCCACCACCACGAACGCGGCCTCCAGGTTCTGCTGTTCGTTCTGCAGGAAGTACTGGCTGATCTGCGCGCCCAGCGCCTCGGTGCGCGCCATCGGCGTGCCTTCCGGGGTGGAAAACTGGAACATCACCTGCCCCTGGTCTTCCACCGGCAGGAAGCCGGTGGGCATGCGGGCATACAGGGCCACCATGGCCACGATCACCAGCAGGTAGAACGCCATCCAGCGCTTGGGCGCGGCCACCACGCCGCCCAGCCGCCGCCGGTAACCGTCCTGGCTGCGCTCCACGCCGCGGTTGAACCAGGCAAAGAAACGGCCAGGGGGTTTCTGCGCGGCGGAGGGTTTGAGCAGCGTGGCGCACAGCGCCGGCGTCAAGGTCAGCGCGACCAGCGCCGACAGCGCCATCGCCGAAGCAATGGTGATCGAGAACTGCCGGTAGATGATGCCGGTGGAACCGCCGAACAACGCCATCGGCAGGAACACCGCGCCCAGCACCACGGTGATGCCGACCAGCGCGCCGGTGATCTCGCCCATGGATTTTTCGGTGGCTTCGCGCGGCGGCAGGTGTTCCTCGTGGATGATGCGTTCCACGTTCTCCACCACCACGATGGCATCGTCCACCAGCAACCCGATCGCCAGCACCATCGCAAACAGGGTGAGCGTGTTGATGGTGAACCCGGCCACCGCCAGCACCCCGAACGTGCCCAGCAGCACCACCGGCACGGTGATCGCCGGGATCAGCGTGGCGCGCACGTTCTGCAGGAACAGGAACATCACGATCACCACCAGCACGATGGCCTCGATGAGCGTGTGGATCACCCCTTCGATGGAGACCCGCACGAACGGCGTGCTGTCACGCGGGTACGCCACCTGCACGCCAGGCGGGAAGCCCGGGCGCAGTTTCTCGATGGTGGCGCGTACCGCGTCGGCGGTTTCCAGCGCGTTCGCGCCGGAGGCCAGCGTTACCGAAAAACCCGCCGCCGGGTAGCCGTTGAGGTAGCTGCTGGTCTGGTAATTCTCCGCGCCGATCTCCACCCGTGCCACATCGGCCAGGTGCACCGCCGCACCACTGGGCAGCGTGCGCAGGATGATCGTGCGGAACTGTTCGGGGGTCTGCAACCGCGACTGCGCGGTGACCGTGGCCGTGAGGCTCTGCGTGGGCGCGGCCGGCAACGCGCCGAGTTCACCGGCAGTCACCTGCGTGTTCTGCGCTTCGATGGCGCTGCGCACATCGGCGGGCATCAAATTGAAGGCACGCAGCTTGTGCGGGTCCAGCCAGATGCGCATGGCGTACTGCGCACCGAACACATTGATCTCGCCCACGCCCGGAATGCGGCTGATCGGGTCCTGTACGTTGCTGACCAGGAAGTCGGATACATCCACGCGCTCCATGCGCCGGCTGGTGTCGTACAGCGACACCACCATCAACGCATCGCCCTGCGACTTGGCCACGGTCACGCCCTGCTGCTGCACTTCCTGCGGCAGCCGGTTGATGGCCTGGTTGACGCTGTTCTGCACCTGCACCTGGGCGATGTCCGGGTTGGCGCGCTGGTCGAAGGTGACCGTGATCCGCGCCTGGCCCGAAGACGAACTGGTGGAGGAGAAATACAGCAGGTGGTCGATGCCTTTGATCTGCTGTTCGATCACCTGGGTGACGCTGTCTTCCACGGTCTGCGCCGAGGCACCGGTGTAGTTGGCGGTGATGTTGACCTGCGGTGGGGCGATGTCCGGGTACTGCTCCACCGGCAGCTGGGTCACCGCAATCGCGCCCAGCGCCATGATGCAGATCGCCAGCACCCAGGCGAACACCGGGCGATGGATGAAGAAACGCGGCAGCATGCGCTCAGCCCTTCCCGGCGGGGGCGGCGGCAGGCTTCACCCGCACCGGCATGCCGTCGGCCAGGCCCTGTGCGCCGGCCACCACCACCCGTTCGCCGGCCGCGATGCCATCCAGCACCAGCCATTGGTTGCCCACCGCGCGGGCGGTGCGGAACACGCGCAACCGCGCCTTGCCGTCGGCGTCCACCACCCACGCCTGCGCCTCGCCCTTGGGGCTGCGATCCACCGCCGCCTGCGGCACCAGCAGCGCCTGCTGGCGGATGCCCTGGCCCACCTGGCCGCGTACGTACATGCCCGGCAGCAGCTGCCCGTCCGGATTGGGGAACTGCGCGCGCAGGGTGATGCTGCCGGTGGCCTGTTCGACATCGATGTCGGCAAATTCCAGCGTGCCCGGCAGCGGGTACTCGGTGCCGTCGGACAGGCGCAGCCGCACCGGCGCAGTACTGGCCTGCACGCCGCCCTCGGCGATCGCCCGGCGCAGCGCCAGGTATTCGTTGCTGGACTGGGTGATGTCCACGTTCATCGGGTCCACCTGCTGGATCCGCGCCAGCGGTTCGGCCTGGCCGGAGGTGACCAGCGCGCCCGGGGTGAACAGCGCGCGGCCGATGCGGCCGGCGATCGGCGCGGTAACCGTGGCAAAGCCCAGCCGGGTGCGTGCGGTATCGCGGGCGGCCTGCGCGGCCTGCACGGCCGCGGCCGCCTGCTGACCACTGGCAATGGCGTCGTCCACGTCCTGGCGCGCGGCCAGCTGGTCCTTGCCCAGCGCCTGCAGCCGCTGCGCGCGCAGGCGCGCGGCCACCGCCGTGGCCTCGGCGGTCTTCAGGTTGGCCTGCGCCTCGTTCAGCGCGGCCTGGTACAGCGCCGGTTCGATCTGGAACAACGGTTGCCCGGCCCGCACCATCTGGCCCTGCTCGAACAACCGCGCCACCAGTACCCCGTCCACCTGTGGGCGCACTTCCGATTCCTGCGAGGCCACGGTGCGCCCCGGCAGCTCCTGCTCCAGTGCCAGCGGCTGGGCCTGCAGGGTCAGCACGCTCACCTCCGGCGCGGCCGGTGCCGCCTTGGGCGCGTCCTTGCCGCAGGCCGCCAGCAGGGTGGCCATGCCCAAGGCGAGCCAGGGCGCGCGCCAGGCCAGGGGCGACGGCCGGGCACGGGCCGGGAAGGAGGAATACGTGGGGGTCATCGGTTGCGGGGTTCCAGGCGTGGGGGAAGCGCTGGGCGTGCCGCCAAAGGAACGGCGCACGGCCCGGAGACGTCGATACCCAAGGCAGACGTCCTGTGTGGACGCGCGCGGCCAGGGCCGCAGCGGGGTTCCACGGGGCCGAATATAGAAGACGCAGCGGCGCGATCCAGCGAAGAACGCATGAAACATTTTTCATTTGCCCTGGCTGCGCCTGGTTGCGACGATGCACGGGACCCCGCCTTCAAAGTGGCCCATGCCGCGCGTACTCACCATCGAGGACGACCTTGTCACCGCCGAGGAAATCGCCACCGAACTGCGCAGCCACGGCTTCGAGGTGGACCTGGTGGCCGACGGCGACACCGGCTTGGCAATGGCGCGGCGCGGCGACTACGCGGTGATCACCCTGGACCGCATGTTGCCCGGCATCGACGGCCTGGCCCTGGTCACCGCCTTGCGGCGCGACGGCATCACCACCCCGGTACTGATGATCAGCGCGTTGTCCGACGTGGACGAACGCGTGCGCGGGCTGCGCGCCGGCGGCGACGACTACCTGACCAAGCCGTTCGCCTCCGATGAAATGTCGGCGCGCGTGGAAGTGCTGATCCGCCGCCATGGCCAGGCCAGCGTCGCCGACAACGTCCTGCGCGCCGGCGATCTGGAACTGGACCTGATGACCCGCTCGGTGCGCCGCGCCGGGCAGGAGATCGCGCTGCTGCCCACCGAATTCAAACTGCTGGAATTCCTGGTCCGAAACGCGGGCCAGGTGGTCACCCGCAGCATGCTGTTCCAGGAAGTGTGGGGCTACCACTTCGACCCTGGCACCAACCTGATCGACGTGCACATCGGGCGCGTGCGCAAGCGCATCGAACACCCCGGCCGCGAGCAGCCGATCAAGACCGTCCGCGGAACCGGCTATGTCCTCGACCCACACCCCTGAGCAATGGCGCTCGTCCAGCAGCCGCCTGCTGGGCCTGTACTGCATCCTGTTCGTGGCCTGGTCGAGCATGCTGCTCGGGGTGATGTACTGGCGCATCTCCGACTATCTCAGCGACCTGTCCGAATCGGGCCTGCAGCAGCGCGCGCACCTGTTCATGACCTTCGAAGGCGCGGCGCTGGATGACGCCCTGCGCGACAGCCTCCGCTACGACCTGCACCAGGTGTACGCCTACGGCCTGTTCACGGCCGCCGGGCAACCGCTGGCGGGTCCGTTGGTGGCGGTGCCGGCCGGGCTGCCGGTCGACGGCCGCTCGCATCCGGTGGATGGCTGGGTACTGGCCACCGGCAAGCGCGATGAACCGGGCAGTGCGCTCGGCGTGGCCACCCACGACGGCCGGGTGCTGGTGTTCGTCCGCCAGAACGGCAAGCTCACCGCGGTCAACAGCATCATCCTCGACGCCCTGCTGTGGGGCGTGTCGCTGACCGTCATTCCCGGGCTGGCCGGCTGGCACATCCTGCGACGGCGTCCGTTGAAGCGCATCCAGCAGATCGAGGCGGCCACCAATCGCATCGTCGCCGGTGATCTGGGGCAGCGCCTGCCCGTGTCGGACCGGCGCGACGAGATCGACCGCCTGTCCAGCATCGTCAACGCCATGCTCGAGCGCATCGAACAGCTGATGACCGAGGTCAAAGGGGTGTGCGACAGCATCGCGCACGACCTGCGCACGCCGCTTACCCGACTTCGCGCCCACCTCTACCGCACCCGGGTAGCGCTGGACGAGCACGACCCGCACGCAAGCCAGATCGACAAGGCGCTGCTCGAGACCGACCTGCTGATGGCACGCTTCGCCGCTCTGCTGCGCGTGTCGGAACTGGAAAGCCACCAACGCCGCTCGGCATTCGTCGATATCGACGTGGCCGACCTGCTGCAGGAAGTGCATCAGTTCTACCTGCCGCTGGCCGAAGAAAAGCAGCAGGTGCTGGCGCTGGAGATCGCGCCGTCGCTGGCGCCGGTCAGCGGCGACCGCGAGCTGCTGTTCGAAGCACTGGCCAACCTGCTGTCCAACGCGCTGCGCTTCACCCCCGAACATGGCCGCATCCTGCTGCGGGCGGTGGACGACGGCGGCGCCACCCGCATCGATGTCATCGACAACGGCCCGGGCATCGCCCCGCAGGACCGCGCCCTGGTCTACCAGCGCTTCTTCCGCGGCGGCGCCGAGGCCGGGCATGGCGAAGGCTTCGGGCTGGGCCTGTCGATCGTGGCAGCGATCGTCGGCCTGCACGGGTTCCGCCTGCGCACCGACGCCAGCCCGGACGGCGGTGCCTGGCTGAGCATCCGCTGCGTGGCCGACGCCCTCCACTGAAGGGGCCCAATCCGTTCAGTTTGAGAATCATTTGTATTCGCAATAGGCCATCCGGATAATCCGTCGCCACCTGCCTGCCCGGACCGCCCCGATGCCTGCCCTGCCCCGTTCCCGCACCCTGCTGCTGTTGTCGCTGGCCACCCCCACCCTGCTGGCTTCGGCCATCGCCCAGGCCCAGGACAACAGCGCTGCACGTACCCTGGATGCGGTGACCGTGGTGGCCGAGCGCGCCAGCACCGCCACCAAGACCGACACCCCGCTCACCCAGACCCCGCAGGCGATCAGCGTGGTGACGCGCGAGCTGTTCAGCGACCGCGGCGCGCACAACCTGCAGGAAACCCTGCGCTACAGCGCCGGCGTCACCGCCGACGCCTACGGCCTGGATACCCGCAGCGACGGCAGCACCGTGCGCGGCCTGGACCCGGTGCAGTACCTGGACGGCCTGCGCCGCAGCTACGGCTTCAACCCGATGGCACGCACCGAGGTGTATGGCCTGGAGCGGGTGGAAGTGCTGCGCGGCCCGTCGTCGGTGCTGTACGGCGCCGGCGCCACCGGCGGCATCATCAACGCCATGACCAAGCGCCCCACCTTCACCGACATCGGCGGCGAACTGGGCGTGCAGCTGGGCAACTTCGACCGCAAGCAGTTCCAGGGCGACATCGGCGGCAGCCTCAACGACACCGGCACCGTGGCCGGCCGCGTGGTCGGCCTGGTCCGCAATGCGGGCATGCAGACCGACGGCGTCGACGACGACCGTCTGTACATCGCCCCCTCCATCAGCTGGCGCGGCGAGCGCAGCAACCTCACCCTGCTGGCCAGCTACCAGCACGACAAGACCGCCTCCAGCCAGCAGTTCCTGCCGGTGGTGGCCACCTTGAACGCACCGGCCGGTCGGCCGCGCCTGGACCCGTCGACCTTCCTCGGCGACCACGACTTCGACATGCTCGATTCGCGCGTGTACAGCCTCACCGCGCTGTTCGACCACGCCTTCAGCGACACCGTCAGCCTGCGCTCCTCGGTGCGCTACCTGGACGGCAAGACCGAGTTCCGCGAGCTGTACCCGGACACCTACACCAACCCGACCGACCCGTTCATCGATGCCGACAAGCGCGTGGTCAACCGCAACGCCTACGGCGTGCGCCCGGACGTGCGCGTGCTGACCAGCGACACCGCGCTGCAGTTCGACGTGGCCACCGGCGCGTTCCAGCACCTGCTGCTGGCTGGCGTGGACTACACCGACTACCGCGAAGAATCGCTGAGCCTGGATGCCACGCCCACGCCGATCGACATCTACGCACCGGTTTCCACCGGCGTCACCATCAACGGCTGGAACCGCCTGCCCAACCAGCGCACCACCCAACTGGGCGTCTACGTGCAGGACCAGATCCGTTGGGCCGACCGCGTCTCGCTGGTGCTCGGCGCGCGCCGTGACCATGCGCGCAGCAAGACCGAAGGCCTGCCCAGCCAGACCGACAACGCCACCACCTACCGCGCCGGCCTGATCGGCGACATCGGCGCGGGCGTCTCGCCGTATATCAGCTACAGCGAGTCGTTCCTGCCGGTCAACGGCCAGGACCTGTACGGCCGCGCGTTCAAGCCGATGCAGGGCCACCAGACCGAAGCCGGCGTGAAGTGGCAGCCGGCGCGCACCATGCTGGTCACCGCCTCGGTCTACCGCATCACCGAAACCAACCGGCAGACCAACGATCCGGACAACGTGCTCAACGTCATCCAGACCGGTGAAATCCAGTCCAAGGGCGTCGAGCTGGAAGGCCAGTTTTCCTTCGCCAACGACCTCACCGTCACCGCCGCCTACGCGCGCAACAAGGCCGAAGTCACCAAGAGCAACTTCGCCATGGAAGTGGACCAGCGCCTCAACGACACCCCGCAGGAGCTGACCTCGCTGTGGATCTCCAAGGGCGTCCAGCTCGATGCCGACGCGCGCCTGCGCGTGGGCGTGGGTGGCCGCTATGTCGGCAACACCCAGTCGCTCGGCTACGGCGGTTTCATCCGCACGCCGAGCTACACGCTGATCGACGGCCTGTTCGAAGTGCAGGTTACCGACTGGACTATGGCGCTGAACATCACCAACCTCACCGACAAGAAGTACTTCGCGCCGTGCCGCAATTTCGGCGACTGCTTCACCGGCAACCCGCGCACGGTCACCGGCACGATCAGCTACCGGTTCTGACCGCCGCCGGTGCCGGCGACCGCCCCAGCAGCGCATGCACCAGCAGCGCGCTGGCGGCGGTGAGCACGGCCAGCCCGCGCAGCAGTGCCACCAGCGCCTCGCTGCTGGCCTGCTGCAGCACCTGCGGCGGCAGGCCCGGCAGCAGCGCGGTGGCCTGGGTCAACGACCCGGTGGCCAGGTAGGCACCGGCCCGCGAAAGCGTGGCGGCCGGCAAGCGGCCGTCCACACCCAACCGCTGCGCCACCAGCATCGCCAGCAACGCGGTGACCGCAGCCAGCGCAATGCCCTCGCCGGCCACCCGCACCGTGCCGAAGATCCCCGCCGCCATGCCGGCGCGCTGCACCGGCACCACGCTCACCGACAACCCGTCCATCAGCCCCCACGGCAGCGCCGTGCCCGCGCCGATCAGGAGCAATGCCGGCCACCACTGCGCGGGCGGTGCGTGCAGCACCTGGCGGGACAGCAAGTACAAGCCCGCCGCACAGACCAGCAGCCCCACCACACACAACCGCGCCGCCCCCACCTGCCGCGACCAGCGGGCTGCCAGCATCGGCAGCACCAGCATCGGTGCCGACAACGCCAGCATCTGCAGGCCCACCCGGGTCGGCGACTGCCCCTGCACCCCGAGCAGGTGGAGTGGCAGCACCACCAGCAGCACCACGTACCCCAGGCAGGTGGCCACCGGCAGCAACTGCACGCCGAGGAAACGGCGCTGCGCGAACAGCGACAGATCCAGCAGCGGCGGCCGCGCCCGCGCTTCCACCCGCACGAACAGCACCAGCAACAGCAGCGTGGCCAGCGCCGCGCCGATCACCTGCGGCGACCCCGCGCCGTGTTCGGCCAGTACCAGCAGCATCACCGTCAGCGCGGCCAGCATCAGGCTGAAGCACAGCATGCCAGCCACGTCCAGACGCGCCGGCGGGCCGCGGCTTTCGTCCAGGTGGCGCAAGGCCAGCGCCCAGCCTGCCAGCGCCAGCACCCCACCACTGGCAAACACCGCGCGCCAGCCCAGCGTCTGCAGCAGCAGGCCGGCCAGCAGCGGCCCCAGCGCCAGCCCCACCCCGAACATCGTGCCCATCAGCGCGAACACCCGCGTACGCGCATGGCCTTGGAAACGCTGCGCCAACGCCGCACTGCCCGACGCCAATGCGGCGGCGGCAGCCACACCCTGCAGGCCGCGCGCCAGGTCCAGCGCGCGCAGGTCCGCGGCCAGGCACACCGCCAACGTTGCCAGCACGAAGCCCGCGCTGCCGCACAGGAACAGCCGGCGACGACCGAACCGGTCGGCCAGTCCCCCGGCGGCCAGCAACAGGCTGCCGAAACTGAGCATGAAGGCGTTGGTGACCCACGCCAGCGCGCTCGGCGCGCCCTGGAACCGGCCGGCCAGCGCTGGCACCGCCACCGCACCGGCCGAGAAGGACAACGGCAGCGCGAGCGCCACCAGGCATACCGCCAGCACGCCCCAGCGCGGATCGCGGCGCAGCTCATCACAGGACAACACAGACATGGGGGATCCAGACACCAAGGGAAATTGACGATACAGCGGCGTCTATCCAGCAAAAACGCCCGCGATGGCATTTGATTACGGACGTTTGTTCCGCAATCATCGCCCCATGGATTCGCTGACCGCCCTGCTCGCCTTCGTCCGCACCGCCGAAACCGCCAGCTTCGTCGGCGCTGCCCGCAGCCTCGGGCTGTCGCCTTCCACGGTGGGCAAGCGCATTGCACGCCTGGAGCAGCAGCTGGGCGTGCGCCTGTTCCAGCGCACCACGCGGCGGGTGCACCTCACCGAAGAAGGCGAGCTGCTGCTGCAGCGCTGCCGACGCGCGTTGGATGAGCTGTCCGATGTGCAAGCCGACCTGGCCCAGCGCCAGCAGTCGCCCCGCGGTCTGCTGCGGGTGGGCCTGCCCACCATCGGCTACCGCTTCCTGCTGCCGCTGTTGCCGCTGTTCCGGCAACGCTACCCGGACGTGCAGCTGGAGCTGGACTTCAACGACCGCCTGGTCGATGTGGTCAGCGAAGGGCTGGACGTGGTGATCCGCAGCGGTGAACTGGCCGACTCCAGCCTGATGGCGCGCCGCCTGGGACCGTTCCACTTCGTGCTGTGCGCCGCGCCGGCGCACCTGCACGCGCACGCAGAACCGACCACGCTGGCGCAGCTGGCAACGCATCCAGCGGTGCGCTTCCGCTACCCCACCACTGGCAAGCTGCAGCCGTGGTTGCTGCCCGGGCACGATGGCGATGCCGGCGCCGCGCTGGCCACGGTGATGACCTGCAACAACATGGAAGCCCTGCTCGCCGCCGCGATCGGGGGGCTGGGCGTGGCGTGGATGCCCGACTTCCTGGCCGCCGACGCGCTGGCCGACGGCCGGCTGCAGGCGCTGCTGCCCGACCACCCGCGGCAGCCCGGCCAGTTCTCACTGCTGTGGCCGGGCACGCGGCAGCCCAGTGCGCGCCTGCGGGTGTTCATCGACTTCATGGCTGAGCACCTGTTCAGCGCCGCACCGTCGCCGCCTGCTGCACGCGCGCGGCGCTGACCGCTCCGGCCGCATCACGTACCATCGCCCGCATCCCTGCCAGCCCTGCGCCAGCCGAATGCAACGATCCACCCTCAACGCCTGGTTCCTCGTGCACAAGTGGACCAGTCTGGTCTGCACCGTGTTCCTGCTGCTGTTGTGCCTGACCGGCCTGCCGCTCGTGTTCGGCGAAGAGATCGCCCACCTGGCCGAACCGCACGTGGACGCACCGGCCACCGATGCCGCCCCGCGCGATCTGGACGCACAGGTGCGCACCGCGCTGGCGCAGTACCCGGGCAACGTGCCGCTGTTCGTCGGCTGGGACCCGGACGCGCCTACCGTGTACGTCAACACCGGTGCCCGCGCCGACACCCCACCCCCGCAGATGCAGACCGCGCTGCTGCATGCGATCAGCGGCGAGGTGCTGCCGGCCGCGCAGTTCAACGAAGGGGTGATGTACTTCCTGTACCGCCTGCACACCGATCTGTTCCTGGGCCTGCCCGGCATGCTGTTCATGGGCGTGATGGGCCTGCTGTTCGCCGTGGCGATCATCTCCGGCCTGGTGCTCTACGGCCCGTTCATGCGCAAGCAGCCGTTCGGCACCCTGCGCACCGGGCGCAGCCGTCGTCTGGCCTGGTTGGACCTGCACAACGTGCTGGGCGTCGTCACCCTGGGCTGGGCGCTGGTGGTGGGTATCACCGGGGCGATCAACACCGTGGCCAAGCCGCTCGAACAGGCGTGGCAAGGCGAGCAGCTGGGCGAATTCGCCGCACGCTACGCCGGCCAGCCACGCCCCACCACGCTGGCCTCGCTGCAGGCGGCGGTGGACACCGCGCGCGATGCGGAACCGGGCATGCGCCCGGCGTTCGTCAGCTTCCCCGGCACCGGCTACAGCGGCAACCACCACTATGGTGTGTTCATGCAGGGCAACAGCGCACTCACCGAACGCCTCTACCGCCCGGTGCTGATCGACGCGCAGACCGGCGCGCTCACCGCGCAGCCGCAGCTGCCGCTCTACATGAGCGTACTGCTGCTCAGCCAGCCGCTGCACTTCGGTGATTACGGCAAGCTGCCATTGAAGATCCTTTGGGCGCTGCTGGACCTGCTCACCATTGGCGTGCTCATCAGCGGCCTGTACCTGTGGTTCAAGCGCGGCAGCACCGAAGCGCGCGTGAGTGAGATCGAACGCGCTGCACGTACCGGAGTTGCCGAATGAGCCGGCCCTCGCCTGCCCCGCGCAGCCCGTTCGTCGCCCCGGCCTGGATCGCCGCAGCCAGCCTGCTGGGGCTGGTCAGCGCGTTGCTCGGCGATGGCATCTTCGATGCGGTGTCGTGGCTGATCTTCGCCGGTCTGGTGGCGCTGGCGGTGCGCGCCTGGGTCAAACGCACCCGTTAAACTGTCCGGCCTGCATACCGAACGGCCGCCATGACCCTCACCCACCGCAGCGTGCTCAACCTCTTGGCCGGCGGCGAACGGGTAGAGGCGATCGAATCTGACGTGAAGCGCTGCGCGTTGTGGGCGCGCCTTTCCCCCGACAAGGCTGCGCGTGATCCGGCCGAGATCGGTGCGGAGGTCATTGCCACCCTGATGCTGCGCTGGCAGTGCATCCTGGACAGCGACGACAGCATCGCCACCCCGCTGTACCGCCACACCACCGCACTGGCGCTGGCCACCGCAGTGCACCAGCAGGGGTTCGCATCCGCCGCGCTGACCGGCCAGGCCATCGCGGCGATCAGCGCCTTGAGCGAGGCGGGGGCCTTGAGCGATCACTTCCGCCGCAAGAGCGCGCAGATCGCCAGCCTGTTGGAAAGCGAACCGGTGATGCCAGCGCGCCGCCCGGGCATGCAGAAGTCCTTCACCCAATGGCGCGCCGGTGACATCGCCTCGGTGCACGTGGACGGCCAGTACCATGCCTTCTACGTGCTGAGCGCCAACCAGGGCGCACCGGTGGTCGAGTTCTATGACTACCTCGGCCCTGTCGCGCCCACCCTGGACGTGCTGGCGACGCTACCGGCGCGCGGCACCTCGCCGGATCCGAAGGACAACTACCTGCATCGTCTGGCCCTGTACGGCCTGGTCCACCAACCGGATCCGGCGAACCAGTTCGTTCTGCTCGCCAGCGGCGCCGAAGGGCCGGACAACCGCCACCTGCTTCGGCGCGACGGGCTGTACACCGTCAGCGACGTGTTCCGCACCCTCCATTGGCTACGTGCGTACCGCTGAACCGCATAGCATCGCCGGTCAGCGCGCGGGCTATGCTGTCCGGCCTTCCACGGACCGGAGCCGTTCATGTCGATCACTCATCGCAGCATTCTCCAGCAGCTCGCCGGCGGCGATCTTGTGGATGCCATCGAACGCGACGTGAAGCACTGCGTGCGGCGCGCGCGCTCCGGTCCCGATCCTGCCGCGCACAGCCAGGCGACCATCGGTGAGGGCGTCGTCGACGCGCTGTTGATGCGCTGGCACCACATCCTGGACAGCGACGACACGGTCGCCACGCCGCTGTACCGCCACACCACTGCGCTGGCCTTGGCCACCGCCCTGCATCAACAGGGCATCCAGTCCCCTGCGTTGACGGCCAAGGCGCTTGCCGCGATCAAGGCCTTGAACAAGGCCGTGGCACTGAGTGACCACTTCTACCGCAAAAGCCCGGACATCGTCCGCCTGCTCAAAAGCGCACCGGTGATGCCGGTGCGACGCCCGGGCCTGCAGAAATCACTCACGCGCTGGCGCGCCGGTGACGTTGCGTCCATGCAGGTGGATGACCACTACCACGCGCTCTACGTGCTGGAGATCAGCGACGGTGCGCCGGTCGTGGCGTTCTACGACTACCTGGACCGCACTCCGCCCACCCTGGAACGGCTGGCCAACGTGCCGGAGCGCGGCACCTCGCGCACCCCGGAAAACAGCTACCTGGACCGGCGCGCACTCTACGGGCTGGTCCACCAGCCGGACCCCGCCAACCAGTTCGTGCTGCTTGCCAGCGGTGCCGACGCCCCGGACAACAGACGCCTGATGCGCGGTGACGCGCTGGAGACCATCACCGATGTGTTCCGCACGATCCAGCACCTGCGCGCCTATCTGTAAGCGCGTCGCGTCGCGCATCCACAGCTGGAGTGCGAAGCGCGCGCCGTCACCCTCGATGGACCGGTGAAGAATCTCGCCACAGCGCGGACGTCAGCGCGATTCCGCCACCGTCGGTGCAATGGACGGCCACTGCCCGGCGATGTCTTCGATGCTGCCGGCACGCACCGCGCGCAGATCGCGCGGGTAGGCCACGCCTTCGGCCTCGGTGCTGCGCGTGGCATGGAACTGGCCGTTACTGGCCCGCAGGATCCAGCCGCCGTCCACGCACGCCGGGGACACCAGGAATGCCACGCCCGGCGCCACCGCATCCGGATGCAGCTCGTCCGGCTCGCCTTCCACGCCCCACATGCGGGTCTTGGCTACCGGCGACACCGCGTTGACCACGATGCCATGCGGCGCGCCCTCGGCAGCCAGCACGTTGACGATGCCCACCGCCGCCAGCTTGGCTGCGGCATAGGCTGCCAGCCCCTTCTGCACGTACTGCGGGTACAACGCACGGTCGGAGGTGGTGAGTACGACGCGACCGTGGCGGTTGGCCTGCATCGAGGGCCACGCGGCCTCGGCCAGCCACAGCGGTGTCTTGGCGGCGAGGGTCATCATGCGGTCGAAGTGGTCATCGTCCAGTGCCTCGATGGGCTGGTAGTCCACCCACCCGGCGTTGTGGATGATGAAATCCAGCCGGCCGTGGCGCTGCACGATGCCGGCGACCAGGGCCTGGCAGTCGGCGCGGGTGTCGATGCTGCCGTGTGCCGCATGCACGCCCCGCCCGCCCTCACGCAGCAGTGCGACCGTGCGGGCAATCCGCTGCGGGTCGTGGCCCGTGCCGTCCAGCCCGGCACCCACGTCGTGCATCACCACCTGTGCGCCGCGCTGGGCCAGCAGTCGGCTATAGGCCAGACCCAGCCCGCTGGCCGCGCCGGTCACCAGGCCCACCTGGCCCTCGAAGGAAACGTGATGCGAAGTCGTCATCCGCACAGCATCGGGCAGCGACGGGGTGCCCCGCCAATACCTGTTGCGTGCCGTGGTGAGACGCTGCAGGTATCGTCAGCGCCCGCGTGGGCCAGGTGCGGCCGGCCCGCGCTGAAGGCGGTACGTCGTGTAGGCAATGGCCAGCCATAGCAGCAGGTAGAGCAGAAGCAGGCCGGTGCCCACCGACAGCACGTCCTCCGCCCTGGTCCGGGCCACCAGCCGCCAGGTATCCACGCCCGCGGTGCCAAGGCCAATGAGCAATACGCCCACGCCCACGAACGTACCCAGCCACCGCACCCAGGCATGCCGGCGGACCAGCAGCAGGGGCAGCAGCACCACCAGGGTGACTGCGAGCAGCAGCAGGGTCATGCCGGTAAGCAGGCCGGTGAAATCCGACGCCAGCGCCGGCAGTGGCAGGCAGGCCAGTGCGCCGGCGTACAACCGTGCGAAGTGCCGGCTCCGGCATGGACCCGCCGCGTGTGCGCTCATGCTGTCAGCACCTTTGCCCTGCCCGTGCACGTTCACAGTGGAAGCCGATTGGCCACGAAATTGACCACGTTGCCCATCGCCTCCGGGTCCACATTGCTCAACCCCACCAGCACATAGCCCTGCTCGGGAAGCACATAGAACACCGCGTTCGCGCCGGGCGCTCCGCCCTCGTGCCCATACAGACGCTCCCGGCCCTGACCACGCACCATGAAGCCATAGCCATACCAGCCCATGGTGTTCTGTGGCGCGGTGGCTGCGGCCAATGCCCCCGGAGCCAGCAGCTTTCCCGTGCGCAGTGCCTCACCGAACTTCAGCATGTCGCCCACGGTGCTGTAACCACCCCCGGCCGAGGTGCCGCGCCAGGGCAAAGACGCCGTTTCCAACGCCCATTTCCCATCGACCCGCGTGTACGCGTTCGCCCGGGCCTGGACCGGTGTGGACTCCGGCAGGGATCCGGTCGCGGTCATGCCCGCTACCCGGTAGACGTGGGTATCCACATAGTCGTAGTACGACTGGCCCGACACCGCCTCGATCACCGAGCCCAACAGAACGTAGGCGTAGTTGGAATACTGGTCCTTGCTGCCCGGCGGGAAGGCCAATGGGTCGTCGGCGAACACCGCCCAGTAGTCGTGCAGCGTGCGTAGCGCACCTGGATTACTACTGGCCTTCTCGCCGAAGATGTCGCCCAGCCCGCTGGTGTGGTTCAGCAGCTGGCGCAGCGTGACCGCATCGGCCACCGCACGGTTCGGATAGGTAGGCAGGTGCTTGCCCAGGGAGTCGTCCAGGGACAGCTTGCCCGCCTGCTCCAACTGCAGGATGGCCACGGCAGTGAACATCTTGTTCAACGATGCCAGGCGGAACCGGGTGTCGGCGGACACGGCCAGCGCACGCTCGCGGTCGGCCCGACCACCCTGCCACTGCATCCGCACCTCGCCGCTCCTGGCGACCAGGAAGGCACCGGCCACGTCGTCCGACGCCTGCAGTGCGTCGAGCCGCGCCTTGGCGTCGGCCAGGAGGGTGGCTTCCGGCACACGCTTGGGCGCAAACCGGGGTGGCGTTTCGGCGCCCTCGAACTGGAGCGCGGTTGCGCCGGATGTCGGGTCGACGGACGCGGTGACCAGCATCGCGCGGTCATTCACCGACGGCAGCACCAGTACCTGCGCGGTGCCGGGGGTGCCGGACCTGGCCTCGAGTATCTTCAGGGCACCGGTGTCCTTGCGGAATTCGAGATCGGCCACACGATTGGGGCGCATGCCGTACTTTTCACGTACCGCCTGCAGCGCATCGCCATCGGCGTCGTTGAAGGCGGCCAGCCACGCCGTGAGTGCTTTCTGGGCCGTGCCCTGTTCCGGCTCAGGCGGCTTGGCACGGGACGCCGGTGAGACCAGCAGCAGGACTGCAATTCCGATAACCATCAACGACCGCATGCATTCCACCTCGTCCGTTTGGAGAATGTCCACCGCGCCCGAATCCGGTGCGTGGCCGGGACACTATCGGATAGATGGCGGTCGGTTTCAACGCGGGCGGCGGCGGGGAGTGTCACGGTGTCGGCATGCATGTCCATACCTGCGATTCTCACTGAAACGCAGATGAAGCAGCTGATCGCGACACACGCTGACAGCGACGGCACGTCATGCCGTCGCACCTCGAAACTCTCTTCCACGCTGACAAGCGTGCAGTACGCCACAGCCGCTGCCGATGGCGTGTCACGCTTCGCGCACGCAGTGCAGTTTCCCTACATCGAAGATCCTTCGACGGGCGTAACACCGGGAAACCGGATGCATCCACGCATCCAATTTCCAGGATCAGTACATGAAGCTCACCCCGTTGGCCTTGGCTGTCGCGTTGTCTGCATTTCCCGCCTATGCGCAGGATGAAGAAGGCTGTCCCACCGATGCGGAGATGGTCGCCAGCATGTCGCTGGACGAGCTGCGGAAGTACGAGTACAGCCTGCAGAATCCGGAGATGTCGTTCGAAGAAGCTTGCAAGGATGCGACGGATAAGGATGAGGAAGAAGCCACTGGCTCTCGGATGCATTACTGCGTGAAGCGGACAGCAGTGTACCGCTCAGCGAATCCGGAAACGGGAACCACCGAGTCGGCCAACGTCACGCTGTATGACTATGTTTCCGTGCAGCAGAAAGGAACCCGATGGAACCATCGACTTCGCGTCGTGTTCGAGGCTGTCGAAGGAAACGCGATGGCAGGCCTGATCGTCGCGCCCGAGATCTTCTGCGGGAGCTGCACCGAAAAACAGCAGTTTGAGCCTCAGACACTTGCGGGACCCGGTACGTACGACTTCGCGGTGGCGATGGGCTTGGACACGGATGATGGAAAAGTAGGAGAGGAAACCCAGCTGGTGCTGTCACGCTTCAACACGGATCAATCCCTCCTACAGGCGAGTGCACCCCAACTGCGGTGCGACAAGCTATCGAAGAAGAGAACTTCCGGCTGCAGATTCTCAGGCTATCCGGCGGTGTTCGACGTCAGCTTGAGCGATTCGGAAACAGACGAATCGGCAGCACACATCAAGGTCGCCCAGGAGATCCTGCCGGGAATGATTGGACGTTGGAATGAAGATCCCGCGTCTCGCGGGAAAGCGCTGACACGGCTCATAAACGACAACGTAAACACAAAAAATCGCGCAGAGTCGAAGAGGCTATGTGCAGCGCGATTCCCAGACCAAGTGGGTACAGGCCTCAACTGCGATGAGTACCCTTTCGCGGCGACGAACCAAGGCGCGTCCTTGGTCCCGGAAACCTCGATGTCGGTCAAGTTCATTTTAGGCGCGGACAACCAAAAGGTGGGCGGCCGGCTTGGGACCTTCTTGTGCAACAACGCCCGGGTTTTGGACGGCGAGGAATTCTGGGTGAAGGTTGTTGACTGAACTGAGGAGGCAGATATGTGGACCAAGCTACTTAACGACATGAATGTAGAAGGCCTGAAGAATATCCAACTCGCAAAAAATGAGCCGATCGAAGACCTCGGCCTGACCTCGTTCATCCAGAAGTTCCCAAACTCACCGCTGGCGCAACTGGCATCACGCGTAGGAAAGGAAGATATCCGTTGGCTTGGGCAGAAGGGGGCCTCGCCGGAACAGATTCGAACTGCAGAGGCTCGTCTTGGTGTCAGATTCCCCGACAGCTATCGCCAGTTCCTCCTTGCTTCCAATGGCTTCCTGATTCCAGGCTCGTTCTGCTGCGTACTGCTACCGGTTGATCTGGTCAGGCGATTCGGCGATGACAACCCTGACATTGTGGAGCTTTGGAATGCGCTGCTGGAAGAGGACCCCAACCTTGCCGACGAGGACGACTTTGCTTGCCGCATCGGCGACACGATCCAGATCTCAGAGGGCCCGCTCGACTACGACCTGTTCGCACTCCTGGACACGGCATCGACCAGCCCGGAGGGCGAGGCATGGACGATCATGCACAACCGTCAGGGCTACAACGAGTACGAGACGTTCGCCAAGCTGGCGGAAGAGATTGGAAGACCCAAGCAACCTGTCGTCGAGTAGTTACCTCGAATCAGATTCGTGCACTGCACGGGGAGCATCCATGAAATGACAGCGGCGGATCGATTGCCGATCCGTCGCACTTCTATCCAGTGCTACAACCGCACCGGCTCCACCACCACCGCCGTGCCGTAACACAGCACCTCGGTAAGACCGGTCATCACATCGGTAGCGTCATAGCGCATCGCGATGATCGCGTTCGCCCCCAGCATCCGCGCATGCTTGGCCATGTCGCGGTAGGTCTCTTCCCGGGCCTGTTCGCACAGTTCGGTGTAGATGGTGATGTTGCCACCGAAGATCGTCTGCAATCCGCCCAGAAAATTGCCCACGATGGAGCGCGAGCGCACCGTGATGCCGCGTACCACGCCCAAGCTGCGCACAACCCGGAAGCCCGGCAGTTCCATTGCCGTGGTGACCATCGAATCGTCGAGCCGCAGTGCGGGCGGACTCCGAGGTCCGCTGTTGTAAGGATCAGCCATTGTTGTCTCCACTGAGAATATGGGTCAGAGGTACTGGGGCGTGGTCCGGCGTGGTGGGTTCTTCCAGAACAGCCATAGGAGGGCAAGCACGCACAGCCACAACAGCCCACAGCCTAGGATGATGACCAGTCTGAAGCCGAACTCGTTGTGCCCCACGCTGGGCCAGAATCGCCACGTGTCCACGCAGGCGATGTACACGCCACCGAGCAGCACAGGCACGCCACACAGTATGCCGAGTGCGCGCGCCCAACCGTGGCGGCGGAAGATGAGCAGCACGGTCAGCACCAGCGTTGCCACAAGCAGCAACGGCAATCCGACGAACACCGTCAGCATGCCCGGGAAGTCAGACGCCATCGCGGGCATGGGTGCCAGCGCGAGCCCCAGCCCCAGCGAACGCGCGGATGTGCCAGCGCCCCGTTGCCCCCCGATGTTCATCCTTGCCCCCAGGCATGTTCGCGTCGCGCCCATTTGAGCATGTCGCACGGCCACGGTGCATCCCTGCCCTCATCGGATCGGGCGCGTGGTGACCAGTCCGTTGCCGGCCGCCCATTGGTGGATGTCATCACGGCGGATGGCCGCCGCCATCAGTCCGGGGAAGGCGTCGGGCGTGCATGCGAATGACGGTACCCCGAGCGCGGCCAGCTGGCCCGCCAGGTGCTGGTCGTAGGCGGGCGCTCCCTCGTCGCTGAGCGCAAGGAGCACGATGAACTGCACGCCCGCCTCCACCAGTTCCAGCGCGCGCGCCAGCAGCTTCTTCTCCACGCCGCCCTCGTACAGATCCGAGATCAGCACCAGGATGGCACTGTGTGGCTCGCGGATCTGGGCCTGGCAGTAGGTGACGGCGCGGTGGATGTCGGTGCCGCCGCCCAGCTGCACACCGAACAGCAGATCCACCGGGTCATCCAGCTTCTCGCTCATGTCCACCACTTCGGTGTCAAACACCACCAGCTTGGTCGACACCGCCGGCAAGGACGCCATGACGGCACCGAAGATGCTGGAGTAGACCACCGATGCGGCCATCGAACCGCTCTGGTCGATGCACAGCAGCACCTCGCGCTGCGGCTTTCGTGCCTTGCGCCCATAGCCGATCAACGTCTCCGGCACCACCGTGCGCAGCGTGGGTTGCCAGTGCCGCAGGTTGGCGCGGATGGTGCGGTTCCAGTCGATTTCCGCATGGCGGGGCCGACGGTTGCGGCGCGCGCGATCCAACGCCCCGCTCACTGCCGAGCGCATCGGCTCCTCGAGTCGACGCAGCAGGTCGTTTACCACGCTGCGTACCACCAGGCGTGCGGTCTCCTTGGTCTCGGCCGGGATGACCCCGGACAGCGCCACCAGGTTGGCCACCATGTGCACGTCTGGCTGGATGTGCTCCAGCATTTCCTTTTCCAGCAGCATCTGGCGCAGCTCCAGCCGTTGCAGCGCGTCGCGCTGCATAACCTGGACCACCGACGCCGGGAAATAGCGGCGGATGTCACCCAGCCAGCGCGCTACGTTCGGGGCCGAACCGCCCCGCCCGCCGCGACGGGCCAGGCCATTGGGACCGTGCGGCTCGTAAAGCGCGCCCAAGGCGGCATCCACGCCCTGCAGCCGTGCACTCAGGGCGCCGCAGCTGGCGCTGCTTTCCTGGCCCAGGATCAGGCGCCAGCGCTCGGCACGCGTGGTCGGGACAGCCGGGGCGGCCGGATCGGTGAGCTCGCTCATGCATCCACTCCAAACAGTTCGCGCAGCATCGGCAGCGCGCGCTCGGCGCGCGCGGTGTTCCAGGTGGATTCGACCACCGGTGCCGGGGCCGCCCCCACGCCGCGCTTCACGCGCTCACCGAGGTCGCGGCGCTCGGCGGCTTCGAACGCGGCGAACGTGCGCCGTACCAGCGGCAGCACCTGCACCAGGTGCTCATCGGTCAGCCCACAGACCCACGCGTCGATCAGGTGCCATACCGCATCATCGTGCAGCAGCACGGTCGCGTTGCGGTTGAGGAAGCCATCCAGCCACTGGGCAGCCGGCAGCGGCTCGGCACCGGCCGACAACGCCCGCTGCAACTGCAACTCCACCTGCGTGCCATCCAGGTAGCCCGCATCGAGCAGCAGGCGCGTGCCCGCGCCGGCCACCAGCGCACTGGTGGTGGTGGACAACGCAACGTAAGCCAGGCTGCGCCGCCAGACCTGCTGGCCCGCTTCGTCGCCGCGCAGGGCAATCGCACGGTCAGCGGCCAACAGGGTCTCGCGCGCCTGTTCGGCACGTCCGTCATCCAGGTCGGACAGGGCAATCGCCAGGCCGATGCAGGCGCGCTGCAGCATGCCGTCGAAGAGATGCGCCACCTGCTCGCCTTCGGTGCGGCGCACATTGCCGTAGCGGTACACGTTGGCCAGGGCCGGCAAGGCGTCCAGCAGCGTCAGTGGATCGGCATCGGTGGCAGCGCGTGCTTCCAGCTCGCTGGCGATGGCACTGACGGCCTCGGGCAGGTTGGCCAGCAGCACGCGGTCGACCAGCGCCGACAGCACCGGGAGCTGCGTGGCGTTGCGGGCCTGGTCCAGCGCACGCTGGCTGGCGGCGGCGGCCAGGGTCTGGCCAAGCCGGCTGGCATCGATCAGGTCGACCTGGAAATGGGGTTGCCAGGCCAGCTGCCAGTATTCGTGGAAGGTACCGCGTGCCGAGCTGCCCGCATGGGTCAACTGGCCCCACGGAATGTCCAGCAAGGCAAGGCGGTGCAGCAGATGGCTGCGCTGCAGGTCGGAGTCACCGCGCAGGTCCAGGTCGACGGTGCGGGCGAGCGCTTCGGGTTTGAGCCGCAGGCGCTTCTGCTGCGCCTCCAGGTCGCGCTGCAGCGGCACTACCGGCACGGCGGGCGGCACGCTGCCCAGTGCGTCGCCGAGCAACAACCGGTCGCGGATCAGCTGCATGGGCGTGTCGTCGCCATTGCAGATGACGCTGCGGGTGGCGTCGTTGATTTCTTCCAGGCCCGGTGCCGGCCGCTCGCGCATCGCGGCAAGCGTGTCGGCCAACCGCGCCGCCTCGATCAGGTGTGCGGATGAACAGTCGAGCCCGCTGTCGCGCAGCAGGCCGGCCACGCGCGCGTACCAGCCGATGGCGCGCTGATGGCGCGCGCCGGCGTTGCGCCAGAGATGGTCGTACCAGCCCGGCGCATCCACGCCGGCGCCGTAGCCACTGCCGGCACTGAGGTGGCGGTAGGTCCATGGCACCCAGGTGGACTGGGTCCTGCGCTTGGGCATGCCCTTGAGGAGGCGGTTGTCAGCGGTGACGCTGTGGGCCGCCAACGCGGCTGCATCCAGCGCGGGCACGTGCCAGGCACCGCAGACAACGGCGATGCGCTGGTACTGCCTGCGCGCGGCCCGGAGCCCGGCGCGCATGTGTGCCTCACGGATGGCGTCCTGCGCCGCCCGCGCGGAAGGCCGCGGCGGGGCGTGCGCGCGCACTTCATGCATCGCCTCGGCGATCGCGGCAAACAGATCCTGGCCATCGCCACGCTCTTCGACCATGTGGTTCCACCACGCCTCGCCATCGCCATAGCCGGCCGCGCGCGCCAGCCAGTCCAGCGGGTCGGTCGGCGGCGGGGAATCCTCGTCGGTGCCCGGGGTCGCCGCGTGCGGCGCATCGGTCACTACTGCAGGCGAATGGTCCGGGTCGGTGACAGCGTCCTGCGCCGCCGTGTCGGCGTCGCTTTCGCCCTCTCCTTCTCCCATCGATGGCACCTGCCCGGCCTTTGCCTGCTGCTGCCACTCCAGCGACAGCGCCGGGGGGACATCGATGAACTGCACCGGCACGCCCGCCTCGCGCGCCCACTGCAGGGCCTGCCATTCCGGTGAGAACAGCGCATAAGGATGGAACACCGCCAGCTGCGGATCGTCCACGCTGTAGGACAGCAGCGCCACCGGCGGCACCATGGCCGGGTCGCTTGCATGCGCGAGCACCGCTTCGGTACCGGCCGGGCCTTCGATCAGCACGCAGTCCGGCTGCAGCGCGTGCAGGGCGGCCAGCAGGCTGCGTGCGCAGCCTGGACCGTGGTGGCGGACGCCAAACAGGGAGAGGCTCTGGCTCATTGGCGTGGCTTAGGCGTGGTCACGGAAGGCGCGGTACAGATCCTTCCACTCGCTGCGCTCCTTCACCACCGTTTCCAGATACTCGTTCCAGACCACCTGGTCCTGCACGGGGTCCTTGACGATGGCACCGATCATGCCGGCCGCCATGTCGGCCGGGCGCAGCACGCCATCGCCGAAATGCCCGGCCAGGGCCATGCCGTTGTTGATCACCGAGATCACCTCGGCCGTGGACAGCGTGGCCGTGGGTGATTTCAGCTTGGCCTTGCCGTCTTCGGTCATGCCGTTGCGAAGTTCGCGGAAGATGCGGACCACCCGCGCCACTTCCTGCAGCGCGGGCGGCTCGGCAGGAAGGTCCAGGGCCACGCCCATCTCGCCCACGCGCTTGGTCACGATCGCGATCTCGTCCTGCTCGCTGGACGGTACCGGCAGGATCACCGTGTTGAAGCGACGCTTGAGCGCGCTCGACAGTTCATTGACGCCCTTGTCCCGGTTGTTGGCCGTGGCAATCACGCTGAACCCGCGCGTGGCCTGCACTTCCGATCCCAACTCCGGAATCGGCAGGGTCTTCTCGGACAACACGGTGATCAGCGCGTCCTGTACGTCGGCGGGAATGCGGGTGAGTTCCTCGATGCGGGCAATCTTGCCCAGGCGCATCGCGTTCATCAGCGGGCTGGGCACGAGCGCAGCCTGGCTGGGACCATTTGCCAGCAGCTGTGCATAGTTCCAGCCGTAGCGGATCTGTTCTTCGCTGGTACCGGCCGTGCCCTGCACCAGCAGGGTGGAGTCACCGCTGATGGCCGCGGTCATGTGCTCCGATACCCACGACTTGGCCGTGCCCGGCACACCGAACAGCAGCAGCGCGCGGTCGGTGGCGATGGTGGCCACCGCGATTTCCATCAGGCGCCGCTCACCAATGTACTTGGGGCTGACCACGAAGCCGTTGTCGAGCGTGCCACCGATCAGGTAGGTCACCACCGCCCAGGGCGAGAGCTGCCAGTTGGCAGGTCGTTGACGCTGGTCGAGGCGGCGCAGCTGATCCAGTTCTTCGGCGTATTGGTGTTCAGCGTGTTGGCGCAGGACGGCAGTGCTCATCGTGGCTCCAGGTAAAGGTCAGAAGGAAGAATGCAGGGCGTGGCGCACTTCAACGATGCGCAGCAGGTCGTGCGCGCAGGCGCGCATGTTGTCGGTGGCGTCATCGGGCTGTGCCGGCAACACAACGTGGGACAACACGCTGGGATGCAGCAGACTGGCCAGCTCCAGCAGCTGCTGGCGCAGTACGTAGTCATGGCGCAGGCGGCCAGTGGCGAAACACGCGCACACACCCGGCACCAGGCGCGCGGAGTAATGCGCGGTGAGGGTTTCGCCAGGTGCGCAGGAGCCCAGCACGTCGCTGAGCATGCCTTCGCCAGCCAGCTCGTCCAGGGTGCCTGGCCAGTACTGTTCGCGCTGCTGTACCGGCAGCATCGCCAGCAGGCGGGGGGTGTGTGCATGCAGGCTGCGGTCGTCCAGCATGGCCGCGAGCCACGCCGGCTGCGTGGCGTCCACGCGTTCAAGCCAACCGCGCTGCAGGGCGGCTTCCCAGTCGGTGCCCCGTGCAAAGGCCAACAGCTGCACCGGGGTCATCGAGGTGTGGCCGGTCCACCAGGCCAGCGGCAGCTGCCGCACCAACTGGTACAGCCACCACGCGCGCTCGCCCAGATCGTCGTACTGCGGGCGCTTGGTTTCGATACCGGCGTCGGCCCATTCCGGAGCAGCCGCCGTGGGTGCCTCGCATTCCCAGCTCGTCCTGCGAAGCAGACCACTGCGTTTGACCAGCAGCGGCTGCATCCATCCGGCCATGCGTTGCGCATGCGTCGACGCTGGCAACTGCGCCAGCAACGGCCCCACCAGCGCGCGTACCTCGCGGCTGCGGTCCTTCAGCAGTGACTCCAGCAGCGGCGCATCGGCCGGTTCCAGCTGCGCGCTCATTGCGGCCACGAAATCGGCACGCTCGCGCGCCGACATCGCTTTCAGGTGGCCCTGCAAATGCTCGCGGGCCAGCGCCGGATCGCTCTGGCGGGTGTGTGCGAACCAGGCCAGACGCGTGTCATGCCGCGCGTCGTCCCACGCCAACACCGTTTCCTGCGCCGGCATAGCGGCCTCGCCAACGGCATCGGCATGGGCGAACGCCCACGCCGGATTGCAGTTCGCCAGCCAATGGCCTCGCACACCCAGCACCGGTAGCAGGCGCGTGCGCAGCGGTACGCTGCGGGCGCCTGCGTCCAGCGCCTGCGGCAGAATGGCGTGCGGCAGCGTGCGCTGGTGTGCCGCAAGACGCAGGCAGGCCTCGTGGCGCAGCCGAACCTCGTGTCCCTGGGCAACCACGCTGCGCGCGAAGACGGCGGCCAACAGCGCGGTCCACGGGTGCGCATCGGGCACTACCTGCGCATCGTCTGCCGCCGGCGCGGGGAGCAGCACGTCGTCCACGGCGCCCACCCGCACAGCGGCCAAGCCACAGGCGGCGATGGCACCGACCCCGCGGCTGTAGGTCAGCGCGGCATCATCGCCCGACCCGATCTGCTCCAGCAGTGTGCCAAGCGCGCCGTCCGCCTGGATCACCTGCGGGCGGTCGATGCCGAGCAGGGCCGGTTTCAACCACGCATCGCTCATGCCGCACTCCTCTGCCAGTACTGCCCGTGCGTGGTCCAGGCTGACAACGGGAGCAGCGCGCGGCCGTCCCATTCCCCCATCACGGATAACGGATGACCGCCGGCGAAGGCCATCAGGGCCCAGCCATCGTCGGTGTCCAGCTGCAATGGCAGGCTGCCTGCGTCGGTATGCAGGAACCACGTGTCGTCGGTCACCTGCACACGCCCCTGCAGACGCATTGGAACCTGTGCCAACCAGGGATTTGTCGCGAAGTGTGCCGAGGCCTGGTCGATGCCGACGCTGCTATCGCACAGCGGTACAGCGGGCCGGTCTGCCAGCGCGGTCGCAGCCGGTGCCAGCGCGCGCAGCGGCACGGTGCCCGGGAAGAAATGCAGGGTGGCAGCCAGCGCGTGGTTGGCGGGCCAGGCGCGATCCCAGCCGCGCCCGCCATGCGCGAATTCCTGCAGCAGGGCCGGGCGCCCGCTGTCCAGCCCGTGCAGCCACACCCGGCGTTCGGTCAGTCGCCCCGGCAGCTCCACGACACACTGGCCCAGCACGTGCCAGCGATCGTGCAGCGTTTCGCCGGTGGCCAACACCTCGTCCTTGTCCAGCGGCCAGCCCAGTGCCGCGCGCAGGTCCGCAACCCGCGCCGGGGAGAGCGTGCTACGCCGCTGCACGGCCTGGTTCAGCAGTTGCAGCAGGCCCAGTCGCTCCCCCATGTCGGACAGGCCGGCCATGCCGACCTGTTCAGCGTCCATCGCGAGCTGCAGCTGCCCGGCCAGCGCCGGGGCCTGCGCATCCACCATGCGCGCAGCCATGGTCATCGCATCCTCGCGCTGGCTGTCCCCCAGGTTGGCCAGCCCATGGCGGAAGGTGTCGGCGATCCAGCGCTCCAGCTCGGCGCAGCCTTGGGTGATGCGCTTCCAGCGCGTAGCTTCGCGCTTGGCCGCCGCTGCGGCGGCCGCCTCGGGTGCAACCACGGGTGCGGCGGCAGCGCCCTCACCCGCCGGTCCATGGCGCGCGGCGCGCTCGCGACGACCGCGCAGCCATTCGTCCACCCAAGCGGGCCGGGACTGCGGCAGCGGCGAAAAGCGCGGGTTGCCCTGCGCGTACAACAGCAGCAGGGCAAGGCCGTGCTTGCAGGGGAATTTGCGGCTGGGGCAGGAGCAACGACTGACCAGCGCGGACAGATCGACCTGCGCCTGGTAAGGCTTTGCGCCGCTGCCCTGGCACTCGCCCCACACCGCTTCATCGTCGGCGCCCAGCAGGCCCCATTTGCCATCCGTTGCCAACCCGCCGGCCGCCTTGCTTGAAGACGCATCCGGCGCCAGCGCGAGCACCTGCTCACGCGTGAGACGCGCATCCATATCCGTTCCCGGGCTTTCCCTGCGTAGGCCGCATCATAAAGGAGCATCGAGCACGCATGGGGTGATCCACGTCGCGTGCGCCGAAAGCCATGCAGGGCACCACGGGTGACCGGCGAGCGCTGTCGCATGCGGCACTGTCGATGACCTCGTTCGATGCCATCGGCGCTCCCCGAACGCGTCGCGTGCGCGCAGGGTTGAGCCCGTCCTGCACTGCAGCCCTCAACGCCGCTCGGTTCGGACCACTTGATAGACGGCGATGTTGTGCGCAGCCAGAACGCGGACCACTTCCGGGATCAACTGCATCGGCAGGTCCACCTCGTAGCCATGAGGTCGGAGCCGTAGTTCCGCAGGCGCGCCGTTGAAGCTCGCATGGGCCTGGCGGCGCTCGAACAGGAAGGCGGTGATCGCGTCGCGCGCGATGCCCTGCCACTCGCCTACTTCGAAGTACACCCGGTACAGCGTGTCGCCGTAATCGGCCGGTGTGCCAACGGCGGGATCGGTGCCACTGGGGTCCATGCCATCTTCCTCGGTAGGTGGGACAGCGGGCGGCGCTGCACCTGCACGATAGCGCGGGCGACGTCGGCCGGCCCGCGGGAGCCGAGGCGCATGCAACGGCCAACAAAAAAGCCCCCGTTTCCGGAGGCTTTTTTGACTGAATCGTGGTGGGCGGTGCAGGGTTCGAACCTGCGACCCTTGCCGTGTGAAGGCAATGCTCTACCGCTGAGCTAACCGCCCGATGCTGCTGAGCCGCTCATTATAGGGCGGCAATTTTCGGCGTCAACGGTTTCGCCGAAATTTCTTCACATCGTGTGCGTGGGCTTGTCCGAGGTCAGGATGCCGGCCAGCAGCGTCTCGATCTTGTTGCGCACGTTCTCGCCCTCAGCCCCTTCTGCCAGCTGCACGCCGATGCCGGCCGCACGGTTGCCCTGGGCGCCGGCGGGGGTCACCCAGATCACCTTGCCGGCCACCGGCAGGCGCTCGCTGGAGTCCGGCAGGGTCAGCAGCAGGAACACCTCGTCGCCCAGGAAGTAGCGCTTGGGGGTGGGGACGAAGACGCCGCCGTTCTTCACGAACGGCATGTACGCGCTGTACAGCGCGGCCTTGTCCTTGACCGCCAGCGACAGGATGCCCTGGCGGGCGTTGGTGGCACTCATGCTCTATTCCCCTTTGCTTGCCGCTCGTTGACCTTGTTCCAGGCCAACAACAATTCCACCACCGCAAGGTCGGCGCGCACGGTGGTGCGCAGCAGATCGCGGGTACGGTTGGCGGCGTCGAACCACGCCGCCAGCTTGTGCAATCGGTCCGGATCGGTCAAGCCGCCCGTACTGGCCTGGGCCAGCGCCAGATCGGCGGCGTGGCGCAGGCGCAGCGCCGCGTTGTCGTCCGCGGTCCAGCGCTGGGCCAGCTCCACCGCGCCGGCGCGACCGGCCACCAGCGCGTCCAGGTCGGTGGCGACCTGCTTGCGCAGCGCCAGGCCATCCTCGCGCAGCCAGTCGTCGGCCTGCCCGGGGTGGCCGCGCGCAGCGTCCAGCGCCTCTTCAGCGCTGCGCGGGCTGTGGCCCTGGGCCTGCAGCCACGCCAGTGCCTCTTCGCGCGGGGGCAGCTTGAACTCCAGCCGCTGGCAGCGGCTGCGCACGGTCGCCGGCAGGCGCGCCGGGTCGCTGCTGATCAGCCACAGGTAGCGACCCGGCTGCGGCTCTTCCAGGGTCTTGAGCAGCGCGTTGCAGGCCGCGCGGTTGATCGCGTCGGCCGGGTCGACGATCACCACCTGGGCAATGCCGTACTGCGGGGTCAGCGCCAGCTTCTGGGAGATCTCGCGGATCTGCTCGATCACGATCTCGGTACGCAGCTTGTCGCCGGACTTGTTTGGAACGAACGAGATCAGCTGCAGGTCCGGGTGGGTGCCGGCGGTGATCAGCTGCGCGCTGCGCTGGGCAGCCGCCGGCTCACCCCCGCACAGGATGTGCTGGGCCATGCGCAGTGCCACGGCGCGCTTGCCCAGCCCGGCCGGGCCGCAGATCAGCAGGCCGTGGCCCAGGCGTCCGGCGTCCAGCGCGGCCACGGTCTTGTCATAGGCGCGCTGCTGCCACGGGGAAAAGGTGTCACTCATGAGCAGACTCCGGTGCCAGCCAGGCATCCACGGCCGCCACCACCGAGGCGGCGACGCCGGCCTGGTCCTGGCTGGCGTCGATCAGGCGGAAACGGGTGGGGTCGGCGCTGGCGCGCTGGCGGAATACCGCGCGCACGCGCTGGAAGAAGTCGTCCTGCTCGCTCTCGATGCGGTCCGGCCATAGGTCGCGGCCATTGGCGCGGGCACGGCCGACCGCCACATCCACATCCAGCAGCAGGGTCAGTCCGGGCAGCAGCCCGACCGCGCGGCGCTCGAGGTCGCCGATCCACGCCGGGTCCAGGCCACGGCCGCCGCCCTGGTAGGCATAGCTGGAATCGGTGAAGCGGTCGCTGATGACGTAGCAGCCGCGGCGCAGCGCCGGCTCGATCACCTGGCGCACGTGCTGGGCCCGCGCGGCGAACACCAGCAGCAGCTCGGCCTCGGCCGACAGCGGCTCGGCGGCGATCTCCGCATCGGGGGTAAGCACCAGCGCGCGGATGCGCTCGGCCAACGGCGTGCCGCCGGGCTCGCGGGTCAACAGCACCTCGTGGCCGCGCGCGTGCAGGGCCTGGCGGATGGCATTGATGGCGGTGGTCTTGCCCGCGCCTTCGCCGCCTTCCAGGCTGACCAAACGCGGGTGGCGCAGCAGCGATGCGGTCATTGCGGTGCCGCCTGGCTGCGCTGCTGGCGCAGCTGCTGCAGGTAGCGCGCCACGGCGGCGTTGTGGTCGGTGTAGTTGGCCGAGAACACGTGCGCGCCGCTGCCGTCGCCCACCGCCACGAAGTACAGCGCATCGCCGGCCGCCGGCTGTGCGGCGGCCTGCAGCGCGTCGCGGCCGGGCATGGCGATCGGGGTCGGGGTCAGACCGGCCCGGGTGTAGGTGTTGTACGGCGTGTCGGTGGTGAGGTCGCGCTTGCGGATATTGCCGTCGTAGCTGCTGCCGATGCCGTAGATCACGGTCGGGTCGGTCTGCAGGCGCATGCCGATCTTCAGCCGGCGCATGAATACGCCGGCGATCTGCGGCCGCTCGCTGGGCAGCGCGGTTTCCTTCTCGATGATCGAGGCCAGGGTCAGCAGTTCGTACGGCGTGTTCAGCGGCAGATCGTCGGCGCGGCTGTCCCACGCGGCGGTGAGTTCCTTTTCCATTGCCGCGTGCGCGCGCTTGAGCACGTCCACGTCGCTGTCGCCGCGCTGGTACACGTAGGTTTCGGGCAGGAAGCGGCCTTCCGGATGTTCGCCGGGGAAGCCGATGGCCTTCATCAGGGCAGCGTCGTCGAGGCTGTCGGTGGTGTGCACCAGCGGGTCGGCGCGCTTGAGCGCGGCCCGGACCTGGCGGATGTTCCACCCTTCCACGATCGTCACCCGGTGCTGCAGCACCCGGCCTTGGCGCATGCGCAGCAGCAGCTCGCGCGGGGTCAGGCTGGGGTCCAGGGCGTATTCACCCACCTTGAGCTTGCCCGCCGCATCCAATTGGCGCGCCAGCAGCTGCCACTGGGTGTCGCTGCCTTCGTCCACGCCGGCGGCACGCAGCTTGCCCAGCACCGTGCTCAGGCCGTCGCCGGAGGCGATCACCACGCTGGGCTGGTCCGGGGTCAACGGCGCATCGGCGAAGCCGCGCTGGCTGTGCCAGAACCACGCCCCTGCACCAGCCAGCAGCAATGCCCCCAATAGCAGCACCGCCAGCACGGCCAGACATCCCCGTTTCGCACCCGCCATGGTCACCTCGAATGGTTTTCGCCGCCGCGCAGCATACCGCGCGACCGCTGCACACGCCCAAACGGCTCAGTCATGCCGGCCCAGCGCGCGCATCAGGCCGCGCGCCTTGGCGCGGGTTTCGTCCAGTTCCTTGTCCGGGTCCGAATCGACCACGATGCCGGCGCCGGTGCGGAAGGTGGCGCTGGCGGCGGCCACTTCGGCGGTGCGGATCAGGATGTTCAGGTCTAGGTCGCCATCGCGGTTGAGCCAGCCGAACGCGCCGGTGTAGGCGCCCCGTGCGGTCTGCTCCAGCTCGGCGATGATCTGCATGCAGCGCACCTTCGGACAGCCGGTGATGGTGCCGCCCGGGAAGGTGGCGGCGATCACCTGGCCGGGGCTCACGCCCGCGCGCAGGCGGCCACGCACGTTGCTCACGATGTGGTGCACGTGGGCGTAGCTTTCCACCGTCATCAGCTCGTCCACCTCGACGCTGCCGGGCGTGCAGATGCGGCCCAGGTCATTGCGTTCCAGGTCGATGAGCATCACGTGCTCGGCGCGCTCCTTGGGGTGGCCGACCAGCTCCTGGATGCGCGCGGCGTCATCGTCGCCGGCAAAGCGCGGGCGGGTACCGGCGATCGGGCGGGTCTGCACGTCATCGCCATGCACCGACACCAGCCGTTCCGGCGAGGAACTGACCACCGCCCTGCCCTGCGCCATGAACAGCCCGGCGAACGGCGCCGGGTTGGCCACCCGCAGCTGCGCGTACAGCGCCTGCGGCGACAGCGTGCTGGCGAACTGGGCATTCCAGCGCCGCGACAGGTTCACCTGGAACACATCGCCGGCGCGGAGGTAATCGATGACCTTGCCCACGCCGTCAGTGAAGCGCGCGGGCGCGTCCTCGCCCACGTCGGCCGGCGGCTGCCAGGCCGGCAGCGGCGGCAACTCGCGGGCCGCGTCCAGATCGGCCAGCAGGGTCTGCAGCAGTGCGGCGTGGTCGGTTTCGCACACGGCGTGGTACTGGCCCAGCACGCGGTCGTGCAGCACCGCCGCGGGGCAGCGCAGGGCCAATGCGCTGGGCAGCCCGTCGGCGCGCGCGGGCAACTGCAGCACGGTTTCGATCTGGCCGGCCAGTTCGTAATCCAGCATCAGCGCCCAGCCGCCGCGGAACGGCAGCTGGATCTCTTCGCGCGGCTGGCGCAGCGCCGCCCACTGCGCGTCCAGTCCGTCGAGGAAGCCGCCCGGGTGGGCAACGCCTGCGGCATCGCGAACAACACCATCGGCGTGCAGCGCGAGCGATTGCCCGTTACCCATCAGCAACAGGTCCCAGCGGCCCTGCGCGGTGCCCGAGGCGGTGGACTCCATCAGCAGCGGATAGCGCGACGGCGCCACGCGCTGCAGCGCGAGCAGGTCGGTGGTGGCGGGCAGCGGATGGGTCAGCAGCATGGCGGGGAACCGGAAGGTGCGGGAGGGCCAGATACACCAAGGCCGCCAAGATGGCGGCCCGGGTGCGGGTACGGCAGCGCGGCGATCAGACGCGCTTGAACACCAGCGTGCCGTTGGTGCCGCCGAAGCCGAAGCCGTTGGACATCACCACGTCGACCTTGGCCTGGCGTGCTTCGTTGGGCACGTAATCCAGGTCGCAGCCTTCGCCCGGCTGGTGCAGGTTGATGGTCGGCGGAATCACGTTGTCGCGCAGGGCCAGCACCGAGAAGATCGCTTCGACGCCGCCGGCGGCACCGAGCAGGTGGCCGGTCATCGACTTGGTCGAGCTGACCATCATCTTGTAGGCGTGGTCGCCGAAGGCGGCCTTCATGGCCATGGTCTCGCCGAGGTCGCCCAGCGGGGTCGAGGTGCCATGCGCGTTGAGGTAGCCGATCTGCTCCGGGGTCACACCGGCGTCCTTCATGGCCATGACCATGCAGCGCGCGGCGCCTTCACCGTTCTCGCTCGGCGCGGTCATGTGGTAGGCGTCGGAGCTGGCGCCGAAACCGGCCAGTTCGCAGTAGATCTTGGCGCCACGGGCCTTGGCGTGTTCGTACTCTTCCAGGATCAGGATGCCGGCACCGTCGCCCAGCACGAAGCCGTCGCGGTCCTTGTCCCACGGCCGCGAGGCCGCTTCGGGATCATCGTTGCGGGTGCTCATGGCCTTCATCGCGCAGAAGCCGCCCAGGGCGGTCGGCGAGGAGCCGCGCTCGGCACCACCGGCCACCATCACGTCCGCATCGCCGTACTGGATCATGCGCATGGCGGTGCCGATGGAATGGTTGGAGGTGGCGCAAGCCGACACCGCCGAGAACGACGGGCCCTTCAGGCCGCTGATGATGCTCAGCTGGCCGGGCAACATGTTGATGATGGTCTTGGGCACGTAGAAGGGCGAGATCTTCTTGCCCTCATGGAAATCGATGGTCTGCTCTTCGATGCCGAGCAGGCCGCCGATGCCGGCACCGACGATCGCGCCGATGCGCTCGGCATTGGCGTCGGTGATCTCCAGACCAGAGTCGTGCAGGGCCATGAACGCTGCGCCCAACCCGTAATGGATGAACGGGTCCATCTTCTTGGCATCCTTGCCGCTGACCCGGTACTTGCCGAACAGTGCATTGTCGGCGGTGATGTCAAATCCTTTGACCTCACCTGCAATTTTGGTGGTGAACCGTTCCAGGTAGCTGTCGGCAACGTTGGTCAGCGCAGCGATGCCCGAACGGCCTTCGCTGATGCCCTTCCAACTGGTGTCCAGATCATTGCCAAGGGGCGAGACCATGCCCATGCCGGTGACGACGACGCGACGCTTCATTGCTGATTCTCCTGGCCCGTGGTTCACGGGTATGACGCGGTGTAACGCTCAAATGCACAGGGCCGCAAGTGCGGCCCCATGGGATTGCCGCGCGCGGCCGGGGCAGGTGCCACCGCCGCGCGCAAGCCGCCTGACATCAAGCCTTGACGTGGGCGTTGATGTAGTCGATTGCAGCCTGGACGGTGCTGATCTTCTCGGCTTCTTCGTCCGGGATTTCGCACTCGAACTCTTCTTCCAGCGCCATCACCAGTTCAACGGTGTCCAGCGAGTCAGCGCCCAGGTCATCGACGAACGATGCGCTGTTGGTGACTTCTTCTTCCTTGACGCCAAGCTGTTCGACGACGATTTTCTTGACGCGTTCTTCGATGGTGCTCATTGGATATCGCTCCAGATGGAGTAGTGGTTCAAAAATGACGCCATCCGATGTCGGATGACCGTGGGATAGTGTAGTGGAAACCGGCGATGCCTTGCATTGCTACAAAACATCTTTCAGATCAACCACTTGCGGCGCAATCCGTGCGCCACATGCTTACGGCATGTACATGCCGCCGTTCACATGGAGGGTTTCGCCGGTGATGTAGCTGGCCGAGGGACCGGCCAGGAACGCCACCGCGTTGGCGATGTCGGACGGTTCACCCAGGCGTTCCAGGGCGATCGTCTTGACCAGGCCGGTGCGCTGTTCTTCCGGCAGGGCCTTGGTCATGTCGGTGTCGATGAAGCCGGGGGCGACCACATTGACGGTAATGCCGCGCGAGCCGATTTCCTTGGCCAGCGACTTGGAGAAGGCAATGATGCCGGCCTTGGCGGCAGCATAGTTGGCCTGGCCGGCATTGCCGGTGACGCCGATCACCGAGGCGATGTTGATGATGCGTCCCTTGCGGGCCTTCATCATGCCGCGGATGACCGCCTTGGAGGTGCGGAACACGCTGGTCAGGTTGGTGTCGAGAATGGCCTGCCAGTCCTCGTCCTTCATGCGCAGCAGCAGGTTGTCGCGGGTGATGCCGGCGTTGTTGACCAGGATGCTGATTGCGCCAAACTCCTTGGCGATCCCGTCCAGCACGGCGTCCAGCGCGGCGGCGTCGGTGACGTTCAGCGCGCGGCCGTGGCCACCCACGGCGGCCAGGCGTTCGCCGATCGCGGCGGCACCGGCGTCGGTGGTGGCGGTGCCGATGACGGTCGCGCCCTGCGCGGCCAGTGCGTCGGCAATGGCGGCACCGATGCCACGGCTGGCGCCGGTCACCAGTGCGATTTCACCCTGAAGGGGCTTGCTCATCTGTAGTTCCTCGAACGGGACCGGTCCACGCGCCAGGCCGGGGCCGGGCGACGCGAAGCCAGTCAAAGGATCAGGCGGCCCAGGTTTCGCGGGCTGCCTCAAAATCGGCGGGCGTGGACAGTGTGCGCGCGTCCAGCGATTTGTCGATGCGCTTGATCAATCCGGTCAGGACCTTGCCCGGGCCGCACTCGGCAACGCGGGTGACGCCACGGGCGGCCAGCGCCTGCACGCACCCGGTCCACTGGACGGGCAGGTAGAGCTGCTGGACCAGGGCCTGGGCGATGGCCTCGACGCCGTCGTGGATGCGGGCGTCGACGTTCTGCACGACCGGCAGCGCGGGGGCGCGCCAGTCCAGGCCGGCCATGGTTTCGGCCAGGCGGTTGGCGGCTTCGCGCATGAGCGGGGTGTGCGAGGGGACGCTGACGGCGAGCTTGACGGCCTTGCGCACGCCCTTTTCGGCGAGCAGGGCCAGGGCGCGGTCGACGGCACCGGCATCGCCGCCGATGACGATCTGGCCGGGCGAGTTGTAATTGGCGGGCACGACGATCTGGCTGCCGGCGGCCTGTTCGCAGACTTCCTGGACCAGGGCGTCTTCGGCGCCGAGGACGGCGGCCATGGCGCCGACGCCGGCGGGGGCGGCTTCCTGCATGAGCTGGCCACGCAGGCGCACCAGGTGGGCACCGTCGCGCAGGGTCAGGGCGCCGGCGGCAACGAGGGCGGTGTACTCGCCCAGGCTGTGGCCGGCCAGCACGGCCGGGGTGGCGCCGCCGACGGCATTCCAGACGCGCCAGACGCCGATGCTGGCGGCCAGCAGGGCGGGCTGGGTAAATTCGGTGCGGTTGAGCATTTCCTCGGGGCCGCCCTGCGACAGCGCCCACAGGTCGACGCCGGCGCCATCGGAGGCCTCGGTGAAGGCCTCGCGGACCTGCGGGTGCAGCTCGGCCAGTTCGGCGAGCATGCCCAGCGACTGCGAGCCCTGGCCGGGGAACACGAATGCGAGATTGGAATCGGTCACGCGGTCATCCGCCTGCAAAAATCGAACGGCGAATGATAAGGGGGAATACCGCCCTCCGTCTGTACTGGCGCGTATGTGACGGTTGGGTTTTGGCCGCTTTTGAGCGCAAGCATGGAGCCGGGGCAGTCAGTCGCTGTCTTGGAGAGGGCTGGGGTGGGTGAGGCCGCGGGGCACGCTGCAAGTACGTCCGTGTAAGCTCCGCCACCGCATCCATGCGGTGGAGGGCCCCGCAACCTCACCCACCCCAGCCCTTCCAGACATGGCTGGTGCGCATGGGAGATCAAGAGCGGTGCAGCGGCCTGCTTTGGGTTTGAGAGGTGCCGAGCTTCGCTCGGCACT
>NZ_JBEPSF010000022.1:0-83104 GCF_040548725.1 Stenotrophomonas sp. 2619
CGGGGGGGGGGGGGGGGGGGGGGGGGGGCGGGGGGCCGCCCCGCCCCCGCCGCCGCCCCCCCCCCCCCCCCCCCCCCCCCCCCCCCCCCCCCCCCCCCCCCCCCCCCCCCCCCCCCCCCCCCCCCCCCCCCCCCCCCCCCCCCCCCACGAAACCGGACATGCTGTGCTGGGCTATAAGGACCAGTTCTTCAATGGAGACACGGCATACAAGTTTGGAACCCCTCAGCAGCAAAGTATCTTCAAGACGTTGTCCAGTGAGCAGCGCCTTATCAATCCGGACCACATCATGGATCAGGCTCGATGAAAAAGTTATTGGTGGCTGCCTTGTTGTGCATGTTGATACCGGCCTGTGCAACTCAGCTTCGGCGTGCGGACTCCAAGGATTTCAGCGTTTCTGTGACTGACCGCGCGACGGAAAAGCGATACGTTGTAGTCTTGGATTCTGCCGCTGACGGGCCTCTTTGCCTGTCAATGGAAAGCTGGCCTATCGAAAATGGATCGTTTCCGATGGGTTACGAAGGAGCTGTCTTGACCACGACCAACGGCCCTCTGCATCCGAAAGCAGCTATGACCGCATACTGCCCCGGAGGATGTGGCGAGGTTCGCTTGGAGCCAGGTCAAACCTTGCGGGCCAGCATTGCCTATGCAGCATTTGGCGATGCGGAAGTCATCGCAGCTGACGCAGCTCGCTCGCTATCATTTCCTGTCTACCCCTACTACTGCGAACGGTAGTTTTACTCCTCAATGGCGTTGAGATAAACAATTCCGGTGGCAAAGTCATCGGCATCCATGCGAGCGTTCGTAAGGCGGATGAAGCGCCGCTCAATGATCACGTTGATTGGATGAGAGCGCAACGAGGCATCATGTCGAGCGACACGCCGATGGTGGTTCTACAACATCCCGCAATTCTGAGACTGGTCAGATCATCGAGCCAAAAACTGTGATCAATCCATAGGTGAGTGTCGTATGAAAGTGCGGGCGTTGAGAATCGGCATGGATGTGTCGCCTTCGTTGGGTACAGATCGCGGAGGGAGTTCCCGATCAACGTTGGGCATGAGTACCTTGTGTACACGGTTGCCTGCATCTTCGAGAAGGGCGAATACCATGGTTTGACTCCCTACGGAGTCGAAGATGAGTTCGGACGATTGATTCCTATCCCTTCAGGGTTGTTCGAAATCACCGATCCCAGAGCTTCACGCTTTTGCCCAATTCAAGTCGCATTTTCCACTCAAGTAGGGCCAAGTACGTCACATGAACCAGCATCGATCAGACACTCTTCAACATCTCAAAGGCAAGTATGTAACGTTGACCGTCGAGGATGCGCAGCTTCTGGTTGGAACTGATGATGGATGGTCGCTTCATATTTATAACAGATACACGCTGTCCTGCGGCGAGTGGGTGGGCGCACTGACACATGCGTCGCTCCGATTGAAGTTGGTCGATTGCCTGATCGATGACGTCAAAATGACCATGATGTTTTCGGGCGATAAAGTTCTCACCGTCGACTTGACGGACGACGGACACTCCGGTCCAGAAGCCATGCAGCTGAACGGGCCCGACGGAAGCATTGTCATCTGGAACTGAGCCTGCCTGTCCCTATAATGATGAATAGCGCCAGTCTGAAGATAATGAAATGGTAGGGGTTAACTCATCCAAGTTGCATGCGGTGTTGGTTGAAATTGCATCAAAAAATAAGTGCAACTTGCCCGTGCGCGGCCTCGGAAATTTCATTGACCGTGACCGTGAGCTGCTACAAGCGAGTTTGGTTGTTGGCCACCAGAAAAAAACTTGCACTGCTCGCGTGTCTTGTCTGACTAATAGCCGCCGAGTTTGGGGTTGGCGCAGCGCTACTTTGTGGAATGGATGGCTAAGGTTAATCTGGCAAAAGATGCCGGTGGTGATAGCAGGCAAGCATGGCGGATTGTGATCAGCGAAACTAGAGCGGCACGTATGGAAAATGTGCTCGCCAAGGAATGGGTCGACTTCGAAGTGATCTCGCCCGACGTGAGCAATGTGGATGAGCGGTGCTTTCTGGGTTTCGATAAGTGTGTGGTGGAGATTATTGAGAAGCTCCAGGACCAATGTCGGCTGAGGAGGTGATTCGATAACATTTGCTTCGGTTTTGCGGCCTGCAGATGGGTATGTTCAAGCCTTGCATGGGGCGTTATTAGGGTGCGCGTCGAGCAAAACTTAGATGCAGGCGGCCAAGCGGCAGGTTCGACTCCTATTCCCGGCGGGAGCGCAGTGATAGGCGCCCGAAGTGAAAAGGCGGTAGCTCAGGAGTTCGGAGATAAGCTGGTACGCCAGTGAGCCCCTGTTGAGGCAATTCGCGGGGCAGATAACGTCGCCGACCCAGCCAAGATCGTTGCAGAGGCCATAGATGTCTGAGATCAGAATATTTGTCGATTTCAATAATAGAGATCCTGATGGTTTCCTGAGGCTCAACCTCGCGGGGACGCTGGAGGACCTGAGAAGAGGGCATCTGGTTATCGAAGAAGGGATGCCCGTGACAGGATCAGATGGTGATCTCACCGCTAAGATCATCGTTGTCGCACCTAGAATAGAAGGCATATGGCGCGGGAGAATAGTGGATGGTCCTTGGGAGGAGGGGGCATTAATGAGTACCCGTTGTTTGTGAGGCAGGGAGATGCTCCCTGCTGATTGGGTGAGGCAAGAGCCAGGCTCAAAGGACAGGTCAGTCAATTTCCGTCCGGAACCTGCCAAAGGAGGGCGTTTTTAGTTGACAGTGACAGCTACGCTCTTATGGCCGGAAGCGGGTGTGTGCACTGAGAATTGCGCCCGGATGCTTGCACTGTCACTTGGTGCAATGAGCGGACATGGCTAGTTGAAATGAGAAGGCGGAACCAGCAAGTCCAGCTCCGGTTTCGCCAAGATCCAGCCGAGGTCGTGTTCCAGCTGATATTCCCATTCACGCTGTCCATCTGAATTGGAGATCAGCAGTTGCAATGTCTCATTCGCTCTTTCGGGATCATGCACTCGGTACAGGAGCACGCGTTCCCCGCGAGCCGTAATTCGAGCGAGAAAAATTGCGTTCTGGTCGGTCTCAATCGCGGGTGCAATCTCCTCCTCCAAGCGGGAAAGAGCTTCCACCTCTTCGTGGGTTGGCATGCCATTGGCACCTTGTAGCTTGCAATGAACCCCAACCCTCAAGTGCCACGGAAAAGCATCACGTCCAGTAAAAGTCAGTAGCGTGGAATTGACAACTACGATAGCTGGATTGCCACCGATGGAAGTTTCAAACAAGCTATAGCAGGGATCAGGGACATCGTTCATCCGTCTTTCCAGCTGGCATAGATGCAAACTCTAGCACTCTGATGGTATCGGTCGATGGTTAGGTCGCGCCCTGTAAGCACTTAACGTTGGTTTTGTTGAGAGGGCCATACCACCGTCCCGGATGTTCTCCCCCAGACTGTCCAATCCAGCTCCAGCCACCAAAAGAATGCTGCAGAGAAACGGAGCACGTCCCATGGGCGTCATAAAGCTGTTGGCCGTGACTGTGCTGGTGATACTTGCCACATCATGCAGAACCCACGTCCCCGCTGTTCAGGGCGAAACAACGCTGCGTGGGGTCATGGCGGTGTACGTCGGTGGGCATGGATTGGGCTCACTCCAGACCCCGTCGGGCGAGTGCGTCGATCTCGCTCTACCCAAGAATGTCCTACGCAGATCCGGTGCCTGGGATGGAAAGTCCGTGGTGCTCACCGGGACCATGGATTTTCGACCGCGGTCTCTGAATTTTCTGTGGTACGACATCAGAGACAGACGGATTGAAGGCGGTGGTTGCTCCGACGACGTTCTGTATGTTCAGACCATCGAGGCACTGAGGTGACCGGCGGAAGGTCTTTAATAGCCGTCTATTCAACGTCCGATGGCGGAGCGCTGTTTTCTCCGATTCCTGAGGCTTGGTGACGAACGCTTCAGATGTGTGGCACTACCGATGCCGCATGGAAACGGTTCGCAGAGGCCGTCCTTCCGTTCCCCCACCCCGCATGCGACGATCCTGCTTCTCAAGCCCTGCATCAATCACCCGCGTGCGCCAAACCACCCGCATCACCCTCGCCACCGCCACCGCCGCGATGATTCTGCTCACCGCCTGCGGCAAACCCGCGCCGGACTCGGCCGCTGCCAGGGCGGCGGCGCGCCGCATTGCGGATGAAAAAGTCCGTGCCTGCGCGCTTGCCAAGACCGGCAGCGAAACGGGCATGACCTTCATCAGCGACGCGCGTTCGGACACGGCCTGGTCGTACGAGTACGAAGGCGATGGCCGGTTGTGCATGGTGTGGGTGGGGGATGACGGAAAGGTCGAGATCGATCCGCCCGGGAACTGAGGCCTGCGCCACCAGTGCCGTTGATGGTCGGGGCTGATCAGCCTACGCCGCCATGCTCACCCGGTTACGCCCGGCCGTCTTCGCCTGGTACAACGCCTCATCCGCACGCGCCACCAGATCCTCCAGCAGCGTCGGGTCGCAGCCCGGCAGCGCTTCGCCCACCGCGCCGCCCACGCTTACTGACACGGCAATGCGGGTGCCGCCCACGGTGATCGGCTCGGCGGCAATCGCATGGCGCAGGCGCTCGGCGGCGGCCGGCACTTCGTCGATGACCGGTGCCGACAGCAGCGCAATGAACTCCTCACCGCCGAACCGCGCGAACAGGTCGCGGTCGCGCAGCGCATCGCGGCAGCGCCGGGCCACGATCTTGAGCACTTCATCGCCTACCGGGTGGCCGTGCGTGTCGTTGATCGCCTTGAAATGATCCACGTCGACCATGAGCACCGCCACCGCATGTCCGCTGGCTTCGCGGGCGGCGATGATCTGCGCGGAGCGCTCCTCGAAATGACGTCGGTTGGGTACGCCGGTCAACGGGTCCGACGACGCCAGGCGGCGCAGTTCGGCGGCCATCAGCAGGTCGGCGGTGACGTCGGTGAACAGCCAGATGCGGCCATGCTCGCCGTTGCCGCGCACCGGGTGGGTGTCCACCTCGAAGGTGCGTTCGCCAAACGTCCAGTTCAGCGTCGCGGCGAAGTTGACGTTGCCCATCTGCGCGGCATACGCCTGCTCCAGTTCGGCGTGGTTGTCGCTGCGCAGGCGCAGCGCCCGCATCGGGCCAGCCAGGTCGGCGGCGCGGTGGTTGCCTGCGGCACAGCCCAGCAGCGCGGCAGCGTGTTCATTGATCACCGCGCCCACGCCATCGCCGTCGATCAGCACGATGCCGGCCGGCACGCTTTCCACCAGGTCGATGAACTGGTTGTGCGCGATGAGCTGGCGGGTGGCCTCACGCCGCGCGGCGAGAAGTCCGGCCACGCTGCTGGACAGCAACGGCAGCTGGGTTGTGATCCCTTCGGCAGGGGCCTGGTGTTTCCAGAGCAGCAACAGGCCGCTGTGCGGGCTGCCCACCGACGGGGCCGGCACGTACAGCAGCTGGGCGGGCGCACCCTGCAAGGCGTGCAGGATGGCCGTCGGCAGGCGGAAGCCGGTCGCGTCCACGGGTTTTCCCTGCCAGGCGCGCTCGAGAATGCCGCTGCGCGCCAGACTGAACCCGGACAAGGGCAACGCGGGCGATCCGGTCGACCACGTCGAGCGGCCCTGCGCATCCAGTTCAACGGCCAGGGCCAGGTCTGCGTGGGTGGTGAGCCGGGCGAAGCTGCACAGGGCGGCGAGTGCCTCGCTGCCGGGCGCGCTCAAGACACCGTCCCGAGCAATCGCCGTTCCAGGATTCGGGTCACCTCGTCGGCGGCGGTCATATGCGGCAGGTGCCCGGACGCATCGATGATGTCCAGCGTTGCCCCGTCGATCGTATCGGCCAGCCACTGGGCCACCTCGACCGGAACCGCCATGTCCACCGCGGTCTGGATCACGTGCACCGGCATGGACAACTGCGGCGCCAGCGTGCGCATGTCCGAGGTAAAAATGGTGCGCGAGGTGTTGAGCGCGATGTCCGGCTGCATCTGGAACAGCGTACGCGAGAAGTCCGCGAGCACGCGGTTGTCCTCCACGCCCACCACCATGGGCGCGAATCCGGCCACCCAGGCCTGGTAGTTGGCGCGCATGCTCTCGAACAGGTTGTCCAGGTCTGCCGGCTTGAAGCCGCCGGTGTAGCCGTCATCGTCGAGGTAGCGCGGCGAAGCGCCTATGGTCACGACGCGTTCGAACAGCTCCGGGCGTGCAACCGCGGCGGCCGCCCCGATCATGCCGCTCATCGAGTGCCCGACATACGTAAACCGGTGCAGGTCGAGCTCGTCGACGATATCGAGCAGATCGTCGGCATAGCCGAACATCGCGCCATGCCGGTCGAAATCGTAGGTGTCCGCACCGTTGGGGCCGCAGCCGGCGAGATCAAACGAGACCACGTCGAACCGTTGGTCGAACCAGGGCCGCAATGCAGTCCACGCTGTCTGGTCGGTGCCGAAGCCGTGGGAAAGAATGACGACCTCTTTGCCCTGACCGCTGCGGCGGCCGTTGAAGCGCTCAAAACTGCCCAAGTACGTTTACCCATGGCGTTTCCCAAGGGGCGAATACTAGGGCAGGTGGGCAGCCGGGTCCATGGTGGGGGCCGGCATTCGCCGCGTGTTTCCGTGCGTCATCGCGGCGCGGTATGGTGGGGCTGGAATTTCCGGAGAGCCCGTCATGCGAACTGCCGTCTTCAGCGCCCGGCCCTACGACCGCCGCTTCCTCGAGGAGGCTACCCAGCGTGCCGATGCGGCCCGGCCGGTGGAGTTGCTTTACTTCGACGCCACCCTCGACGTGCATACCGCAGCGCTGGCGCAGGACTGCGAGGCGGTCTGCGTGTTCGTCAACGACCGTCTCGACGCGCCAGTGCTGCAGGCCCTCCACGCCTTGGGCGTGCGCGCGATCCTGCTGCGCTGCGCCGGCTTCAACAACGTGGACCTGGGCATGGCCGGGCAGCTGGGCTTCTTCGTGGCGCGGGTGCCGGCGTATTCGCCCGAGGCGGTGGCCGAGCACGCCCTGGCGCTGGTCATGACGCTCAACCGGCACACCCACCGCGCCTACAACCGGGTGCGCGAGGGCAACTTCATGCTCGACGGACTGCTCGGGCGCACCCTCTACGGCAAGACGGTGGGCATCGTGGGCACCGGCAAGATCGGCCTGGCCACGGCCCGCATCTTCAAGGGCATGGGCTGCACCGTGCTCGGCCACGATCCGTACCCATCCTCCGCGTTCGATGCGATCGGCACGTTCGTCGCGCTTGACGAGCTGCTGGCGCGCGCGGACATCGTGTCGCTGCATTGCCCACTGACCCCGGACACCCATCACCTCATCAACACCACCTCGCTGGCGCGGATGAAGCCCGGCGCGATGCTGGTCAACACCTCGCGCGGCGGGCTGGTCGATACCCACGCGGTGATCGGCGCGCTCAAGGCGCGGCACCTGGGGCACCTGGCCATCGACGTGTACGAGCAGGAAAGCGCGTTGTTCTTCCAGGACCGCTCCGGGGAAATCATCGATGACGACGCCTTCCAGCGCCTGATGACCTTCCCCAACGTGCTGGTCACCGGCCACCAGGGCTTCTTCACCGTGGAGGCGCTGCAGGAGATCTCCGAGATCACCCTGCGCAACCTGGGGGATTTCGCCGCTGGCCGGGCGTGTCCGAACGCGGTGCCGCTACCCTGATCCACGCGTGATGCTGTTCCCCGTCCTTCTCCAGCGCAGGGCCTGACCATGTGGCATCAGAACTACGATCCGCTCGGCAATGCGAACCTCTCGGCGCTGCTGGCCGCGCTGCCGGTGCTGGTGTTCCTGCTGGCGCTCACCGTGCTTCGCCTCAAGGGCCTCACCGCCGCGCTGCTGGCGGTGCTGGTCTCGGCCCTGGTGTCTTCGCTGGTGTTTGGCATGCCACTGGACATGCTAGTGGGGGCGGCGTTGCTCGGCATCGCCAACGGCGTATTCCCGATCAGCTTCATCGTGCTGATGGCGGTCTGGCTGTACAAGCTGGCCATCCGCAGCGGCAAGTTCGAGGTGATCCGCGGCAGCATCGCGACCATTTCCGAGGACCAGCGCATCCAGGTGCTGCTGATCGCCTTCTGCTTTGGCGGTTTCCTTGAAGGTGCCGCCGGTTTCGGCGTGCCCATCGCGATCTGCGCCGCGCTGCTGGTTGAGCTCGGCTTCCGCCCCTTGAAGGCGGCGATGCTGTGCCTGGTCGCCAACGGCGCGGCCGGGGCCTACGGTGCGATCGGCATTCCGGTGCTGGTGGGTGCGCAGCAGGGTGGGGTGGGGCTGGGCGAGATGTCGCAGATGCTGATCCCGCTGGTTCAGCTCTGCGCGCTGTTGCTGCCGGCGGTGCTGGTGCTGCTGCTGGACGGCTGGCGCGGGGTGCGCGAGACCTGGCCGGTGCTGCTGGTGGTCGGCGGGGTGTTCAGTGGAACCCAGACACTGGTGCTTTACCTGCTGGGGCCGGAACTGGTGGACATCATCGGCCCGCTTGCCGCGATGGGCAGCCTGGCCGCCTTCATGCAGGTGTGGCGACCGCGCCGCATCTACCGCGAGGCGCAGGCGCCGCCGGTGTCCAGCCAACGCTGGTCGCTGAAGCAGGTGCTGCTGGCCTGGTCGCCGTTCTACATCCTCACCGCCACCATCCTGGTCTGGAGCCTGCCGGCGTTCAAGGCGCTGTTCGCCGCCGATGGCGCGCTCGGGGCCACGGTGCTGCACCTGCCGGTGAGCCTGCTCGACCAGCGTATCCAGGAACTGCCCCCGCTGGTGGCCGTCGCGCACACACTGCCGGCGGTGTGGACCGTGGGCTGGCTCAACGCCTCGGGCACCGCGATCCTGATCGCCGCGCTGCTCACGGTGGTGCTGTCGCCGAAGCTGGGTCTGCGCGCGGCCGGCGAGGAGCTGGCCCAAACCAGCCGGGAGATGTGGAAGCCGCTGGCCACCGTGGCGCTGGTGATGGCCGTGGCCTACATCACCAATTACTCGGGCGCGTCGTCCACGATCGGGCTGGCGCTGGCCCAGGCCGGCGGGGTGTTCCCGGCGCTGGCCCCGGTGATCGGCTGGACGGGCGTGTTCATCACCGGCTCGGTGGTCAACAGCAACACCCTGTTCGCCCACCTGCAGGCGGTCACTGCCGCCCAGATCGGGGTCAGCCCAGCGCTGCTGGTGGCCGCCAACACCGCCGGCGGGGTGATGGCCAAGCTGGTGTCGCCGCAGTCGATCGCCATTGCGGCGGCCGCGGTAAAGCTGGTGGGCCAGGAATCGGCGATCATGCGCACCACCCTGGCGGTGAGCCTGGCCCTGCTGGGCTATGTCTGCCTGTGTACCCTGCTGCTGTCGTGGCTGGTCGGGTGAGGGCAGGGTATTCATGTCTATACATGAACGTGTTGGCGTGCCGAATCGGGCGTATTGCCCGCACTGCGACAACGTGTCGCAGCTAAAACGGGGCTTTCCTGCGCTGGATCATTGTCAATGCCTTTCTTAAATGATGCATGACGGCCTAAAATTAGAGGGCTGACATGATCGTCCCCTGTGCCTGTCCCCCTGGACCGGCACAACCGGCCTTTGGCCGGGACGGGGCGCGCTTGAGCTGGCATTCCCTACGCAATTGGATCGACCGATGATTCCGTTGAAACCCCTTGGACGCTATTTGCGTCCGGGCCTGCTGTTCGCGTTGTCCGTGTTCCTGACGGGCTGCAACTCGGCCATCCTCAACCCCAAGGGCCAGATCGGCCACGATGAGAAGACGCTGCTGATCACGGCTACCGTGCTGATGCTGCTGGTCGTCGTGCCGGTCATCATCATGACCCTGACCTTCGCCTGGAAGTACCGCGCGACCAACACCAAGGCCCGTTATGAGCCGAAGTGGTCGCACTCCACCGCGATCGAAGTGGTGGTGTGGTCGATCCCGTGCATGATCGTGCTGGTGCTGGCCGTGCTGACCTGGCGTTCCTCGCACGCGCTGGATCCGTACCGTCCGCTGGAGTCGGACAAGAAGCCGGTGGTGATCGAAGCCATCTCGCTCGACTGGAAGTGGCTGTTCATCTATCCGGAAGAGAAGATCGCCACGGTCAACGAGATCACGTTCCCGGTCGATACCCCGCTGAACTTCAAGATCACGTCCGATTCGGTGATGAATGCCTTCTTCATCCCGCACCTGGGCAGCATGATCTACTCGATGACGGCCATGGAGACCAAACTCCACCTGATCGCCAACGAGACCGGTGAATTCCCGGGCATGTCCTCGCACTACAGTGGCGCGGGCTTCAGCAAGATGCATTTCAGCGCTCATTCGGTGACGGATGCGCAGTACCAGGAGTGGCTGGCCAAGGTCCGCGCCGACGCGGCGACCCTGGACAAGACCGCGTTCAATGCCCTGGTGGCCGAAAAGAACCACGACTGGCACCCGGTGACCTACTTCGGTACCGCCGAAGCCGGCCTGTTCGACTGGGTCATCGCCAAGCACATGGGCGACAACCAGCACTACGGCATGAAGCACGACCACAACGCGATGGGTCATGACGGCGCCGCGGGCGAAAGCCACGCCGGCCACGACATGCCTGCCGCTGCAGGTCCTGCCCCGGCGGACGTGCACGCCGACGACACGCACGCGGCCCACGCCGCGGGTGCTGCCGCCGAGCACGCCGAACACACTGCAGACGAGCATGCCGCCGCCGGTCACACCGGCCACGCAGGCTCGGGAGAATAAGCATGAATCTGTTGGGTAAACTGACATTTGCCGACATCCCGCACGATCCGATCATCATCACCACGTTGATCGGTGCTGGGATCGGTGGCCTGCTGGTGCTGGCCCTGATCACCAAGTTCAAGCTGTGGGGCTATCTCTGGAAAGAGTGGTTCACCTCGGTGGATCACAAGAAGATCGGCGTGATGTACCTGGTCATCGCCTTCGTCATGCTGCTGCGCGGCTTCGCCGACGCGATCATGATGCGTGTACAGCAGGCCATGGCGGCCGGCGGCAACGAGGGCATCCTGCCCCCGCACCACTACGACCAGATCTTCACCGCCCATGGCGTGATCATGATCTTCTTCGTGGCGATGCCGCTGATCACCGGCCTGATGAACGTCGTGGTGCCGCTGCAGATCGGCGCCCGCGACGTGGCCTTCCCGTTCGTCAACTCGCTCAGCTTCTGGCTGTTCGTGGCGGGCGCGGGCCTGGTGATGATCTCGCTGGGCGTCGGTGAGTTCGCGCAGACCGGTTGGCTGGCCTTCCCGCCGTTGTCGGGCAAGGAATACAGTCCAGGGGTAGGTGTCGACTACTACATCTGGGGCCTGCAGGTAGCAGGCCTGGGTACCACGCTGAGCGGCATCAACTTCTTCATCACCATCTTGAAGATGCGTACCCCGGGCATGAAGCTGATGCACATGCCGGTGTTCACCTGGACCGCGCTGGTCACCAACGTACTGATCATCGCCGCCTTCCCGGTGCTGACCGTCACCCTGGTGCTGCTGACCCTGGACCGTTACCTGGGCACGCACTTCTTCACCAATGACGGTGGCGGCAACGCCATGCTGTACATCAACCTGATCTGGATCTGGGGTCACCCGGAAGTCTATATCCTGGTGCTGCCGGCCTTCGGCGTGTTCTCCGAGGTCATCGCCACGTTCTCGCGCAAGGCGCTGTTCGGCTACAAGGGCATGGTCTACGCCACCGCCTGCATCGGCGTGCTGTCGTTCATCGTGTGGCTGCACCACTTCTTCACCATGGGCTCGGGTGCCAACGTCAATGCCTTCTTCGGCATAACGACGATGATCATCTCCATCCCCACTGGCGTGAAGATCTTCAACTGGCTGTTCACCATGTTCCGCGGTCGCGTGCAGTTCACCACGCCCGTGCTGTGGACCATCGGCTTCATGGTCACCTTCACCATCGGCGGCATGACCGGCGTGATGCTGGCGATCCCGGCCATCGACTTCGTGCTGCACAACAGCCTGTTCCTGATCGCCCACTTCCACAACGTCATCATCGGCGGCGTGGTGTTCGGCATGTTTGCCGGCATCACCTATTGGTGGCCGAAGATGTTCGGCTTCCGCCTCAACGAAACCTGGGGCAAGCGCGCGTTCTGGTGCTGGTTCATCGGCTTCTACGTGGCGTTCATGCCGCTGTACATCCTGGGCTTCATGGGCATGACCCGCCGCATGCAGAGCTACCCGAACCCGGAATACCAGCCGCTGCTGGTGATTGCGATGTTCGGTGCGTTCATCATCGGCGCCGGCATCCTGTGCCAGGTGATCCAGATCGCCGTGTCGATCCGCGACCGCAAGAAGACCGCCGACCTCACCGGCGACCCGTGGGACGCCCGTACGCTGGAGTGGGAAACCTCTTCGCCGCCGTCGTTCTACAACTTCGGCTCGCTGCCGCGCGTCACCGAACTGGACGAGTTCTGGGAGCGCAAGCAGCGTGGTGAAGCGTGGGAGCGCCCGGCCAAGTACACCGACATCCACATGCCGCGCAACACCGGCACGGGCGTGGTGATCGGTGCCTTCAGCCTGGTCCTGGGCTTTGCGATGATCTGGCACATCTGGTGGCTGGCCATCGTCGGCATCGTCGGCATGATCGGTACCTTCATCTGGCGCACCTTCGACAAGGACACGGATTACTACGTGCCCGCCGCCGAAGTGGAGCGCATCGAAAACGAGCACCGTCGCCACCTGGTGGCGCAGGGCCTGGTGAAAGCGGAGCTGAAGGCATGAGCAGCACTACCTCCAACGCCATGAACCATGGGCACGCCGCGCACGCGGCGGCCCACGGCCATGATGACCACGAGCACCACGACACCGGCGGCAACACCGTCTTCGGTTTCTGGGTGTACCTGATGAGCGACTGCCTCATCTTCGCCAGCCTGTTTGCCACCTACATCGTGTTGTCCGGTGGCACCAACGGTGGCCCGGGTCCGAAGGATCTGTTCGACCTGACCTTCGTTGCCTGGGAAACCACGCTGCTGCTGGTCTCTTCGCTGACCTTCGGCCTGGGCATGATTGCCCTGCACAAGCACAAGGTCGGCCAGATGTACCTCTGGCTGGGCCTGACCTGGCTGCTGGGCTTCGGCTTCATGGTCATGGAAGTGTGGGAGTTCAACCACCTCATCCATGAGGGCTTCGGTCCGGACCACAGTGCGTTCCTGTCGGCGTTCTTCGCGCTGGTGGGCACCCACGGCCTGCACGTCAGTGCCGGCCTGCTGTGGCTGCTGATCATGTTCATCCAGATCAAGCAGAACGGCCTGACCCCGACCAACAAGACCCGCATGGCGTGCCTGAGCCTGTTCTGGCACTTCCTGGACCTGATCTGGATCGGCGTGTTCTCCGTCGTCTACCTGAAGGGAGCGCTGTAATGGCCGCACATGACAATCACGCACACGACCATGGTGCCGGCGGCGAAAGCCACGGCAGCGTCAAGTCGTACCTGGTCGGCTTCGCGCTGGCCGCGATCCTGACGATCATCCCGTTCTGGCTGGTGATGCACGGCAACCTGCCGACCTTCACCACCGGCGTGATCATCGTGATCGCCGCGGTGCTGCAGATCCTGGTGCACCTGGTGTTCTTCCTGCACCTGAACCGTTCCTCGGAACAGCGCTGGAACGTCAGCGCGGCGGCCTTCACCGTGGTGGTGATCGGCATCATCGTCGCCGGCTCGCTGTGGGTCATGCACAACATGAACGTGCACATGATGCACTGACGTCTTCCCGACGTTGCTGCACGCAGAAAGGCCGCCCTCGGGCGGCCTTTCTGCGTCTGGTAGTTCAGCACAGCAGGGGCGGTTCCCAAACGACTGCCGATATCCTGTCCACACCCGGCGAACGCATGACGATCATCGCGGCCGCGCGAGGCAAGGGCAGGGCCTGCGTCGTTCAATGGCACGGAAGGGTCCGCGTCGTTCAACGGTCATGTCGCCACCGCACGTTGCACCGTTACCGGCAGTCGACCAAAGGTTCGACCCTACCGGCAATCTGGCACCTGCCGAGGTAGGGTCGGTTCCCAAACGACTGCCGATATCCCGTCCACACCCGGCGAACGCATGACAATCATCGCGGCCGCGCGTGGCAACGGCAGGGCCTGCGTCGTCCAATGGCACGGCAGAGCCCGCGCCGTGCAACGGTCAGGTCGCCACCGCGCGTTGCACCGTTACCGGCAGTCGACCAAAGGTTCGACCCCACCGGCGAATGCAACGCGTGCGGCGTCCTAGGCCGCCTGTGCCAGACGCAGGAACGCGTCGGCGGCCACCGGCCGGCCCAGGTGGTACCCCTGCAACAGGTCGCAACCGAGGTCGCTCAGGTACTGGCGCTGCCCGTCCGTCTCCACGCCTTCGGCGACGATCTGCAGCTGCAGCGACCGCCCCAGCGCGATGATCGACGACACGATCGCCGCGTCTTCGGCGTTGTCTTCCAGGTCGCGCACGAACGCACGGTCGATCTTCAGCTCGGTGGCCGGCATGCGCTTGAGGTAGAGCAGGCTGGAATAGCCGGTGCCGAAATCGTCGATGGAAATGTTCACGCCCATGTCGGTCAGGCCGTGCAGGATCTGCAGGCTGGCTTCCACGTCCTTCATGGCGGTGGTTTCGGTGACTTCCAGGGTCAGGTGGCGCGGGTCCAACGCGTGCTTTTCCAGCGTGCGCCGCACCGTCTCCAGCAGGGTGCTCGAGCCGAACTGCAGCGGCGACAGATTCACCGCCATGGACCACTCCGGGTGGCCCGCGTCGTGCCACTGCCGCAGCTGCGCGCAGGCCCGGTCCAGGACCCACTCGCCCAGCGGCAGGATAAGGCCGCTGCGTTCGGCCACGGGAATGAAGTTGTCCGGGCTGAGCAGGCCCAGCTCGGGGTGCTGCCAGCGCACCAGGGCTTCGGCGCCGATCAGCGCCTGGCCATTGGCCGGGAACTTGGGCTGGTAGTGCAGCACCAGTTCGTCGCGCTGGATGGCACGGCGCAGTTCCTGCAGCAGCTTGAGCTGGCGGTTGGCGCTGACATGCATCGATTCGGTGAAGAAGGTATAGCCGTTCCGGCCCGACTCCTTGGTGTGGTACATGGCGGCGTCGGCGTGCGCCATCAGTGCCCGCTCGTCGGTGGCATCGGCCGGGTACAGCGCGATGCCCAGGCTGGCGGTGACCTGCAGTTCCAACGTGTCGATGACGAACGGCTCGGCCACGCAGGCGATGATCCGTTCGGCGACCACGGCGGCATCTTCGGGATCGTCGACCTGGAACACGATCACGAACTCATCGCCGCCCAGTCGCGCGAAGGTGTCGTGGCTGCGCAGCAGGGCGCTCACGCGCTCGCTCATCTGGATCAGCAGCTTGTCGCCGAGCTGGTGGCCGTAGGCGTCGTTGATGGCCTTGAAGCCATCCAGGTCGCAGAACATCACCGCGAAGCTGAACTGCCGCCGCTGCGCTTTTTCGATGGCCTGTTCAATGCGGTCCTGCAGCAGCATGCGGTTGGGCAGCTGGGTCAGGGGGTCGTGCAGGGCCGCCTGCAGCAGCTTCTCGTTGGCGTGGGCCAGTGAATCGGCCAGCAGGCCGGTGCGGGTCCGCATCTGGCGGTCGAACACCGAGGCCAGCAGGGCAATGCCGAGCGTGGCCAGGGTGGTCACGATGACCAGCACCGCCAGCCACTTGCTGTCCAGCCCGGCGTCCATCACCGCGCCGCAGATGCTGCCGGCGGGGAAGTTCGCCGCGGCCATGCCGGTGTAGTGCATGCCCACGATGGCCAGGCCCATCACCACCGACGCCATGCCACGCAGCAGCAGCGCACGCCGTTGTTCCAGCCGCAGCCGGAAGGCGATCCAAAGGGCTGCACCGGCGGCAACCACGGCAATCAGCAGCGACAGCGCGAACCAGAACGGGTCGTACTCGATGCCCGGCTGCATCTGCAGCGCGGCCATGCCCAGGTAATGCATCGCCGCGATGCCCAGGCCCATCAGGACCGCGCCGGCGCCCAGCCGCGTCCACGGCAGTGCCGGGCGCGAGACCAGCCACAGCGCGTAGGCCGAGGCGCCCACCGATACCGCCAGCGAGAACAGGGTGATGCCCAGGTCGTAACCCACCGGGATCGGCAGGTGGAAGGCCAGCATGCCGATGAAGTGCATCGACCAGATACCCAGCCCCATCGCCCCGGCGCCGCCGGCCAGCCACCAGCGGGCGACCCGCCCCTGGGTGCTGGCCAGCCGGCCGGCCATGTCCAGCGCGGTGTACGAGGCGAGGATGGCGACCAGCAGCGAGAACACGACAAGACTCTGGCTGTAGGTGCCGGTCATGGAAAAGCCTGGAAAAGAATGGAAGGGGCAGTCGCCCGCGGTGGTATCGGCATCGCCAAGGGGAACTTGAGGGCGGTCCGCACGGCGCGTCTCGGTTGCTGCGACGCGGCTCGGCTATCCTGCCCGACAACCGATGAAGTGGAAGTGGACATGGCCAAGCGACTCACCGCGTACGTCTGCAGTGAATGTGGCGCCGAATACAGCAAGTGGCAGGGCCAGTGCACCGAATGCGGCGTCTGGAACGTGCTGACCGAGATCACCCTGGAAAGCGCGACCCCCGCCAGCAAGTCCTCGCCGGCGTCGCGCCGCTCGGGGTGGGCGGGCAAGGTCGATGCGCCCAAGATCATGGCGCTCAAGGACGTGCAGCAGACCGAGCACCTGCGGGTGAGCACCTGCATCGGCGAGTTCGATCGCGTGCTCGGTGGTGGCCTGGTCGAGGGCGCGGTGATCCTGGTCGGCGGCGATCCCGGCATCGGCAAGTCCACGCTGCTGCTGCAGGCGGTGGCGAAGATGGCCGCGACCCTGCCGGTGCTGTACATCACCGGTGAGGAGTCGCTGTCGCAGGTCGCCGGCCGCGCGGTGCGGCTGGACCTGCCGCTGGACAACGTCAACGCCCTGGCCGAAACCCAGGTGGAAGCGATCCTGCAGCATGCCAGCGTGGCCCGGCCCAAGCTGATCGTGGCCGACTCCATCCAGACCCTCTGGACCGAATCGCTGACCGCGGCGCCGGGCTCGGTCAGCCAGGTCCGCGAGAGTGCCGCGCGGCTGGTGCGCTTCGCCAAGGAAACCGGCACCGCCGTGTTCCTGGTCGGCCACGTCACCAAGGAAGGTGGTATCGCCGGGCCGCGCGTGCTCGAGCACATGGTCGATGCGGTGCTGTACTTCGAAGGCGAGAGTGGCAGCCGCTTCCGCCTGCTGCGCGCGTTCAAGAACCGCTTCGGGGCGGTGAACGAACTGGGCGTATTCGCGATGGGCGAAAAGGGCCTGAAGGAAGTCTCCAACCCGTCGGCGATCTTCCTCTCCGGCGGCAGCACCCAGCAGCCTGGCAGCTGCGTGATGGTCACCCGCGAGGGCACTCGGCCACTGCTGGTGGAAGTGCAGGCGCTGGTGGACACCTCGCCGCTGTCCAACCCGCGCCGTGTCGCGGTGGGGCTGGAGCAGAACCGGCTGGCGATGCTGCTGGCGGTGCTGCACCGCCACGGCGGCGTGCTCACCGGCGACCAGGACGTGTTCGTGAACGTGGTGGGCGGCATCCGGGTGCAGGAAACCGCGGTGGATCTGCCTGTGCTGCTGGCGGTGCTGTCCTCGCTGCAGGACCGGCCGCTGGCCGAGAAGACCATTGCCTTCGGCGAAGTCGGTCTGTCCGGCGAGATCCGCCCGGTGCCCAACGGCGAAGATCGTCTGCGCGAAGCAGCCACCCACGGCTTCAAGCGCGCGATCGTGCCCAAGGCCAACGCGCCCAAGACCGGCAGCGTGAAGGGCATGGAGGTGATCGCGGTGGAGCGGCTGTCCGAGGCGATTGAAGCGGCCTGAGCCTTACACTGTTGGCGGCATCATCAATTCAATGGAGTAGTGCATGCGCAGAGGGATCGTGTGGATGGCGTTGGTGCTCGCGCCGACGGTACAGGCGGCGCCGGCGTGCGGCGATCCGGTAACGGTGGGGCAGGCGTTCCTGAAGGCGAGTGCGGACGATTTCCTCGCCACCTCGCCGAGCGTGCTGACCCCCGGTTTGGCCACGTTGCTGGCGGCCGAGCGCGAGTGCCAGCGGGTGGAGGAGGGCATCTGCCGGTTCGACAGCGATCCGTGGCTGGATGGCCAGGACGGCGAGATCGACGCACCGCCGGTGTTCGCCGTCAAACCAACGAAAGACCCCACACGCGTCACCGTGGAAGCGCGCTACCGGGTGTGGAAGGCCGCGCGGTTGGCCCGCCTGACGCTGGTGCGCGCGGCCGATGGCTGCTGGCGGGTGGATGACATGGTCACCGACAGCGGGCAATCGCAGCGCGCCCTGCTGTCGGCGCCCGTGGAATACCCGTAGCGCCGGGCTCTGCCCGGCAATCCCGGATCACGCAGCCGGGCAGAGCCCGGCTCTACGAGGCAACCCAGGATCACGTAGCCGGGCAGAGCCCGGCTCTACGAGACAACCCCGGATCACGTAGCCGGGCAGAGCCCGGCTCTACGAGGCAACCCCGGATCACGTAGCCGGGCAGAGCCCGGCGCTACCGTGAGTGTCCGAACACCAGTTCGATCACGAACTGGCTGCCGAAGAACGCCAGCAGCAGCAGCGCCATCGCGGTGAGGGTCCAATGCACGGCCTTGGCGCCCCGCCAGCCGTAGCGGCGGCGGCCGATCAGCAGCGTGCCGAACACGATCCACGACAGCACACTGAGCACGGTCTTGTGCACCAGCTTCTGGGCCAGCAGGTCATCGACGAACAGCACGCCGGTGACCAGGGTCAGGGTGAGCAGTGCGAAGCCGACTGTGATCACCCGGAACAGCAGGGCCTCCAGGTCGGCCAGCGGCGGCAGTGCCCGCAGCCAGGGGCGGAAATCGCGGCGGCGCAGCGCCCGTTCCTGCAGCCACAGCATGATCGCCAGCAGCGCGGCCACGCTCAGCGTGGCGTAGGCCAGCAGCGCCAGCCAGGCATGCGTGGCCAGCTGCCAGCCCAGCGGCTTGCTCGGCTCATGGCCATACCCGTGGTAGATGCACAGCACCGCAGCGGCCATCGGGAACACCAGCACGCCCAGCGCGGCCATGCGCCCGCGCGCAGCCACCAGCGAGGTCAGCCAGGCCATGCCCAGGCCCACCAGCGACAGCGCGGCGAAGAAGTGCATGTCCGGGCCACCGGTGGTGCGCATTGCCACCAGCACGTGGTAACCGCCGTGCAGCAGCATGGCCGGCAGCGCCGGCCACAGCCAGGCGGGTGAGCGGATCGCGTCATCGCGGCTGACGGCGCGCACCAGCAGGGCGGTGGCGGTCAGGTACAGCAGGGTCGCGATGAGAACGATTGTCATCGTGGCAGTTTCGCATACCCCCGGGGTGCTGGCGATGCCTGCGGCCACGGGGCGCAGGTGCGGTCCGGGGTGCTTGGCGGACCCGCTATACTGTGCGTCTCTCTGTCTTTCGTTCTGAACAGGTTGCCTCCATGTTCGAGTCCCTGACCCAGCGCCTCTCCGGCACCATCGAGCGGCTGCGTGGCCGCGGTCGCCTCACCGAGGAAAACATCCGCGAGGCCACCCGCGAAGTGCGCATCGCGCTGCTTGAGGCCGACGTCGCCCTGCCGGTCGTGCAGGCGCTGGTCGAGCGCATCAAGGTGCGCGCCGTCGGCCAGGAAGTGCTCAAGTCGCTGACCCCCGGCCAGGCGCTGATCAAGGTCGTGCGCGACGAGCTGACCACGGTCATGGGCTCGGCGGCGTCGGACCTCAACCTCAACGTGCCGGCCCCGGCGATCATCCTGATGGCCGGCCTGCAGGGTGCGGGCAAGACCACCACGGTGGCCAAGCTTGCCAAGCACCTGAAGGAAAAGCGCAAGAAGAAGGTGATGGTGGTGTCGGCCGACGTCTACCGTCCGGCCGCGATCGAGCAGCTCAAGACCCTGGCCGACCAGGTGGGCGTGCTGTTCTTTGCCTCCAGTGCCGACCAGAAGCCCGAAGCGATCGTCCGCGCGGCCATCGATGACGCACGCAAGTCGTTCGCCGATGTGCTGATCGTCGATACCGCCGGCCGCCTGGCCATCGACGACGCCATGATGGCCGAGATCAAGGCGCTGCACGCAGCGGTCAACCCGGCCGAAACCCTGTTCGTGGTCGACGCCATGACCGGCCAGGACGCGGCCAACACCGCCAAGGCCTTCGGCGAAGCACTGCCGCTGACCGGCGTGGTGCTGACCAAGACCGACGGTGACGCCCGCGGCGGTGCCGCACTGAGCGTGCGCTACATCACCGGCAAGCCGATCAAGTTCGTCGGCGTCAGCGAAAAGCCCGACGGCCTGGACGTGTTCCACCCCGACCGTATCGCCAGCCGCATCCTGGACATGGGCGACGTGCTGTCGCTGGTGGAGCAGGTCGAGCAGCAGGTCGACAAGGACAAGGCCCAGAAGCTGGCCGAGAAGGTTGCCAAGGGCAAGAAGTTCGATCTGAACGACATGCGCGACCAGCTCGAGCAGATGCAGAACATGGGCGGCATCGGCGGCCTGATGGACAAGCTGCCGGGCCTGGGCAACATTCCCGAGCACCTCAAGCAGCAGGTCAGCCAGGGCAAGGAAGTGCCGCGCATGATCGCCATCATCAACTCGATGACCAAGAAGGAACGCCGCAACCCGGGCCTGCTCAACGGCTCGCGCCGTGCCCGCATCGCGCGTGGTTCCGGCCTGACCCCGGCCGACGTCAACAAGCTCATGAAGCAGTTCCAGCAGATGGAAAAGATGATGAGCAAGATGGCCGGCGGCGGCATGAAGGGCATGATGCGCAGCATGAAGGGCATGATGGGGGCCATGGGCGGCCGCGGCGGCCTGCCGTTCCGCTGAGTACCCCGTGCGCGGCCGGCCTGCGGGCCCCGCGCACCCTCCGCTCCACCGTAATGTCCGCACGCGTCACCGGCCTGCGCCGGTGCGTCTTGCCAGCGCCTTGGCCGGGTGATTGACTAGCCCGCTGTATGACTCTCTCAAAGGAATGCCCGTGAACAAGTCGATCGTGGTGGTGGCGCTGGTCCTGGCGCTGGCCGCCTGCAAGGACGACACGTCGATGTCGCAGAAGGCAGGCAGTGCGATCAGCGGCACCGCCGCCGATTTCGTCGCCGGCCTGGGCGAGGGCGTGGACAAGCGCATGAGCGTGACGCTGCAGACCGACCCCGGCCTGGCCGCACGCGGCCTGACCGTGACCCAGGGCAAGAGCCGTGGCATGGGCTCCAAGGACGCGGCGGTGTACGTGGTGGCCGACAAGCCGTTCAAGGGCAAGCTGGTGGCACGTGCGCTGGATGCCGAGGGCACCGAGATCGGTCGGGCCGTGGTCGAAGAAGAATTCGCCGCCGACGACGCGCGCTATGTGACCTTCACGTTCAACGAAGAAATGGACAGCCAGCTGGTCCGCACCTACGCGGTGTCGGCGCGCTGAATCCTGCCGGCGTGCATGCCGGGCAGAGCGGTGCGGCGTATGCTGGCCGGGTCTGACCCTACAGGTGCGCCGCGCGTGAGTCGTTTGCCGATCCTCGAACGCGCCGACAGTTTCTGTCGGCGTTTTGCCTTGCAGGCCCCGATCCTGCTTGCCCCGATGGCCGGCGCCTGCCCGGTGCCGCTGTCGGCCGCGCTGGCCACGGCCGGCAGCATGGGCGCGATGGGCGCGGTGCTGTCCCAGCCAGCGGACATCGTGGCGTGGATGGATGATTTCCGCGCGCAGTCCAGCGGGCCGGCCCAGGTCAATGTGTGGGTGCCCGACGCGCCGCCGCAGCGCGATGCCGAGGCCGAAGCGGCCACGCGCGCGTTCCTGGCGCAGTGGGGGCCGGAGGTGCCGGTCAGTGCCGCCGATGCCGGCCCGGCCGATTTCGATGCGCAGTTCGATGCGCTGATCACCGCGCGTCCGGCGGTGGCCTCGACCATCATGGGCGTGTTCTCCGCAGCGCAGGTACAGCGCCTGAAAGACGCTGGCATTGCCTGGATCGCCTGCGCGACGACCCTGGCCGAAGCGCGCGCCGCCCAGGCCAACGGTGCCGACGCAGTGGTGGCGCAGGGGTTTGAAGCCGGCGGGCATCGTGGCGCGTTCGATCCGGATGCGGCCGAGCGTCAGTTGGTGGGGTTGTTCGCGCTGCTGCCGCGGCTGGCCGATCATCTGGACATCCCCGTCATCGCGGCCGGTGGCATTGCCGATGGTCGCGGCATCGCCGCGGCGCTGACGCTGGGTGCCAGCGCGGTGCAGGTAGGCACCGCGTTCCTGCGCACGCCCGAATGCGCGATCGATCCGGCCTGGTCGCACGCACTCGCCGCGGCCGAACCCGAAGACACCTGGCCGACGCGGGCATTCAGTGGCCGGCTTGGTCGCGGGCTGGCCACCCCCTACGTGCGCGCCGCCGCCGGTCCCGACGCGCCGCCGCCGCGGCCGTATCCGGTGCAGCGCGGGCTCAGTGCGCCGATGCGCGCGCAGGCCAACCGCGAGCACCGCATTGATGCCATGCAGGCCTGGGCCGGGCAATCGGCCTGGATGGCACCGGCGCGCCCGGCCACCGAGGTGCTGCAGCAGATGTGGTCCGACGCGCGGGCGCTGCTGGAATGACGCTCTACTGCAACGGCCAGCGCGCCAGCGTCGAGGATCTTGCCGGCGCGTTGACCAACTACGGCCACTTCACCTCGCTGCAGGTGCGCGGTGGCGCGGTGCAGGGCCTGGACCTGCATCTGCAGCGGTTGCAGCAGGGCACCGAAGCCTTGTTCGGCACCGCGCTGGATGCGACGCAGGTACAGGCCTGGATGCAGCACGCGCTGCACGCCGAAGAGATGCGCGATGCCGCGTTGCGGGTGACGGTGTTCTCGCGTGCGTTCGATTTCCGCCAGCCGCTGCGCCCGGTCGCGGTGGACGTGCTGGTGGCGGTCGCGCCGCCGGTGACGATGCCGGCCACGGCGCGGCGCGTGCGTTCGGTGGTGTACCAGCGCGAGCTGCCGCACCTCAAGCACGTGGGCACCTTCGCGCTGTTCGAACAGCGTCGGCGGGCGGTGCAGGACGGGTTCGATGATGCGCTGTTTGTCACCGACGACGGCGAGGTCAGCGAGGGCAGCACCTGGAACGTCGCCTTCCTGCAGGGCGACCAGATCGTGTGGCCGCAGGCGCCGGCCCTGCGTGGCACCCACGAACGGCTGCTGCAGGCCGGGTTCGCGCCGGCGCAGCAGCAGGTGCGTCCGGTGGCGCTGGCCGAGCTGGACCGGTTCAGCGGCGCCATCGCCTGCAATTCGGCCGGGGTCTGGCCGATCGAAGCAATCGATGCGGTGACCTTCGCCCGGTCCGAGATGTTCTGCCAGTGGGCCCGGGGCAGCCTGGAGGCCGCGCCCTGGCAGCCGCTGGGGACCCTCCGTGGCGCCGGTTAGCGCGCTATTCAGCTTGGCCGGTCTTCACAGGCTTGGAATGACCGCAGGCCGCCGCTATAATCGCCGGCTTACCGCGCCATCCTGGCGACTGGGCAATTGAGGAAACAACACCATGGTCAAGATTCGACTGACCCGCGGCGGCGCCAAGAAGCGTCCCTTCTACCACATCATCGTGACCGACTCGCGCAGCGCCCGTGATGGCCGCAACATCGAGCGCGTCGGTTACTACAACCCGGTGGCCCAGGGTGCGGAATCCCGCATCGTGCTGGACCTGCCGCTGGTCGACAAGTGGGTTGCCAACGGCGCCCAGATGACCGACAAGGTTCGCAACCTGTACAAGGAAGCGACCAAGGCCCAGGCCTCGGCGGCCTGATCCTGACGGGCCGCGCCTGCCGCGGCCCATTCGGTCTATTCAGATGAAAGATACCGAGCGCCGGATCCTGCTGGGCAGGATTGTCGGCGCTTTTGGTGTGCGAGGCGAGATCAAGCTCGAGTCCTGGACCGAGCCGCGTACCGCCATTTTCAACTATCAGCCCTGGATCCTGCGCACGCCCGCCGGCCAGGAGAGCACCCTGACCGGGGCACGCGGACGTCAGTCCGGCAAGCATCTGGTCGCGGTGTTTCCGGGCATCACCGACCGCGATGTGGTCGAGTCGATGTACGGAACCGAAGTCTATGTATCACGCAGCGCGCTGCCGCCGCCGAAGGCCGACGAGTATTACTGGGTCGACCTCGAAGGCTTGCAGGTGCGTACCGTGGACGGCGTTGAACTGGGGCGGGCGTCGCACCTGTTCTCGACCGGCTCCAACGACGTGCTGGTGGTGCAGGGCGACCGTGAGCGGATGATTCCGTTCGTGCAGCCCGAATTCGTTGTCTCGGTGGATTTCGAGGCCAACCTGATCGTGGTCGACTGGGATCCGGAGTTCTGATCCGGTGAGAATCGACGTCATCACGTTGTTTCCCGAGTTCATGGCACAGTCGGCCGCGCTGGGCGTGGTCGGCCGTGCCGCCGAGCGCGGCCTGCTCGACCTGCATGGCTGGAATCCGCGTGACTATGCCGAAGGCAATTACCGCCGGGTGGACGACCGTCCGTTCGGCGGCGGCCCCGGCATGGTCATGCTGATCGAGCCGCTGCGCGCCTGCCTGGCCGCGGCCAAGGCGGCCGACCCGGCGCCTGCGCCGGTGATCTACCTCAGCCCTCAGGGCGCGCCGCTGACCCAGGCCAAGGTGCGTGAACTGGCCGCGTTGCCGCGCATGATCCTGCTGTGCGGGCGTTATGAAGGCATCGATGAGCGCTTCCTCGATGCGGAGGTCAGCGAGGAAATCTCGATCGGCGATTACGTCCTGTCCGGCGGTGAGCTGGGCGCGGCGGTGATCGTCGATGCTGTCACCCGGTTGCAGGAGGGCGCCCTGGGCGATGCCGAATCGGCCGCCCAGGACAGTTTCGAAGGCCCGCAGGGGCTGCTGGACTGCCCGCATTTCAGCCACCCGGCCCAGCATGAATGGGGCACTGTCCCGGACGTGCTGCGCTCGGGCAACCATGCCGCCATCGCCCGCTGGCGCCGCCAGCAGTCGCTGCTGCGGACCGCAACCCGGCGGCCGGACCTGCTTGACGAGGCCCAGCTGTCCAAGGCCGACCGGATTCTGCTCGCGCAGGCCCGGCAGGCCCTGGCCGACGACCCTTCCCCCTAGCGCGGGGCAGGAATCTTCGGTTATCATTGGCGATTCCCATCAGGCCTCTGTGCCCGGTGGTGGAAACCCTACAAAAAACGTGCAGCACAGTCCGGTGACTGCATGAGCCCACGTTGTCGAACGACACGACCACCCGAACACTATCGGTGCACCCATGAGCAAGCTGAACAAAACCATCCTTGCGGATTTCGAATCCGCCCAGATCACCCGCGAGCTGCCGAAGTTCAGCCAGGGTGACACCGTCGTCGTCAACGTGAAGGTCAAGGAAGGCAACCGTGAGCGCGTCCAGGCTTACGAAGGCGTCGTGATCGGCACCAAGAACGCCGGCCTGAACTCCGCGTTCACCGTCCGCAAGATCTCGCACGGCTACGGCGTCGAGCGCGTCTTCCAGACCCACAGCGCCATCATCGACTCGGTCGAAGTGAAGCGTCGTGGTAAGGTCCGCGCCGGTAAGCTGTACTACCTGCGTGGCCTGGAAGGCAAGGCTGCCCGCATCAAGGAAGATCTGGCTGCCGCTGCGCAGGCCAAGCAGGCCCGCCTGGCTGCTGCCAAGGCTGCCCAGTAATACCGCGCCGACAACCCCGGTTGTCGCGCAACGAACGGCCACCTTCGGGTGGCCGTTTTCGTTTGTGGCGCATGCCAACGGCGGGGGCATGATCCGCAGGTGTCCGTTGGAGTTGCCCTACCGGCCACGCACCGATTACGGTAGCCCCCTACGCTCAGGTCAGGACGACGATGCCCCATTACCCCGCCAAGGTCCGCACCGCGCTGCAGCTCATGCACGACGCCGGTGTTCCGCAGACGCTGCGCGCGCCGCCGTTGCACCGGCTGCTGTGGCGGTTGGGCATTGCGGTGTCGCCGCCGCTGCTGGCCGGTTTCACCGCCAACGCGCTGCTGATGGGCGTGTTCTTCGGCGTGACCTGGGGCGTGTTGATGCTGCCGCTGTTCGGGCTGCTGGTACCCCTGAAGACGTGGGGGATCGCGGCTAGCGCCTGCTTGGCCGGCGCACTGTTCGGCGTGATCATGGGGCTGATCATGCGCGCCCAGCAGCAGCGCTACCGGCTGCCGGCGTGGCGCAGCCTGCCGGATGGGCGCGCCGCTTAACCGGTGCGGTGTGGCACCGGTTGCGGGGCGGCCGTGGGCGGCGCTTCCGGGTTGAGGTCGGCCACCGGTGACGGCGGCATGGCCGGCACCTCGGCCGGGGCCGCCATCTCTTCGCGATGGGTCGGCAGCATGTGCGCCTTGCGCCAGCCACCCCAGCGGTAGTACGCCAGCGACAGCAGCATCGCGCAGAACGAGCTGACCGGGAAACTCCACCACACCGCGTCGGCGCCCCAGCTGTCCTGCAGCAGTTCGGCGAACGGCACGCGGATGCCCCACAGCGAAACGGCCAGGATCAGCAGCGGCGGAATCACCGCGCCGGTGGAGCGCACCACGCCGGAAATGACGAAGTTCACGCCGAAGAACAGGAACGACCACACCGCGATGTGGTTGAGGTGGCGGGCCACCTCCAGCGACTGGCTGGCGTCGGGCAGGAACAGCGCCAGCGTGTAGCGGTCCAGCAGTATCAGCGGCAGGATCAGCACGCCGGTCAGCAGGAAGTTGTACAGCACGCCACTGCGCGCGGTGCCGCGCACGCGATCCCAATTGCCGGCGCCGACGTTCTGCGCGGCCATCGACGAACAGGCCGCGCCGATCGCCATCGCCGGCATCTGCACGTAGGTCCACAGCTGCAGCGATGCGCCATAGGCGGCGGCAGTGTCGGTGCCGTAGCCGTTGACCATGCTCATCATCAGGATCATCGACAGCGAGATCAGCACCATCTGCAGGCCCATCGGCACGCCCTTGACCACCAGCGCACGCAGGATGGTGGTGTCGATGCGGAACATCGCCATGTCCTTGCGGCCCAGCCACAGCACGTGCCGCTTGTTGCGCATGTACCAGAGCAGGCCGATCAACGACAGGGTCTGTGCAATCAGCGTGGCCCACGCCGCGCCGGCAATGCCCAGCTGCGGGAACGGGCCGATGCCGAAGATCAGCAGCGGGTTGAAGCCGATGTCCAGCACCACCGACAGCAGCAGAAAGCGGAATGGCGTGCGCGAATCGCCGACACCGCGCAACGCCGAGCTCAGGAACGCGAACGCGTACAGCGTGGGCATCGCCAGGAAAATGATGCGCAGGTAGGCCTCGGCCAGCGGCAGCGACTCGGCCGGGGTGCCCATCGCGGCCAGCAGCGGGTGCGACAGCCACCAGCCGGCGATGGCGATCACCACCGACAGGCCGATGAAGAAGGTGGCACTGGTGCCCATCACCCGGCGTGCCTGGGGAATGTCGCGCGCGCCCATGGCCTGGCCGATCAGGATGGTGGCGGCCATGCCGATGCCGAACACCGAGCCGATCAGGAAGAACATGATGTTGTTGGCGTTGGCCGTGGCGGTCAGCGCCGCTTCGCCGAGGAAGCGCCCCACCCAGATCGCATTCACCGACCCGTTCAGCGACTGGGCGATGTTGCCGGCCAGGATCGGCAGCGCGAACAGGAACAGGTTGCGCCCGATGGGGCCGGTAGTCAGGTCAAGCGGCGCCTTGGCCATGTGCGATGGAGATCGGGCTCGGGGAGAGGCACACTAGCATCAAGCCCGTCAGGGAGGTATCGCGATGCAGATGATCAACCGCAGCCGGTGCCGGCGCGGCGCAGTGGCTGACCGGTTCATGCCCGCGTTGGCGCTGCTCTTGATTACCGCGGTGCTGCCCGCATGTTCTTCGGGTATGGACCGCCTCGGCGATGCGCAGGTGCGGCCCATGGACCGACCGGAATGCCAGGTCGGCAGCGAGCGCCGGGATCTTGATGCGGGTGTGCCCGTGCTGATCGGCGGTACCGGCTGCCGCGGCAATCCGGCGGCGCCGCAACCCCTGAACCGACGACCGGCAGAGCCGGGGAGCTGAACAACCCGCATGATCGAAGCAACGCCGTTGGCCGCCGTGCGGCTGGATGTGTGGCTGTGGGCCGCACGCTTCTTCAAGACCCGCAGCCTGGCCAAGCAGGCCGTGGAGACGGGCAAGGTGGACGTGGCCGGGCAGCGCCCCAAATCCTCGCGCGCGGTGCGCGTGGGTGAGCAGCTGCAGATCAGCCGGGGCGACGATATCTACGAAGTGCAGGTGCGTGGCCTGAGCGAGCTGCGCGGGCCGGCGCCGGTGGCCCAGCAGTTGTATGAGGAAAGCGAGGCGTCGCGGGCGCGGCGGGCCGAGGCGCATGCCCAGCGCCAGGCCGCGCGCAATGGCTACCTGCCGCCCGAGCATCGCCCTGACAAGCGCGCGCGCCGGTTGATCCGTGCGCTCGGGGATATCGATTCGCTCTAGCGGATGCCGGGTTTCCGTGCATTGTTGCTATGGATGGTGGAAACACGCGCGCAGTCACGGTGCGCTCCAGAGGCATGCTTCAGGCTGCTGCTTCGTTCAAGGAGTCGCACCCATGCGCCCGCCGTTGATCCGCCTGTGTTGTCTGTTTCTGTGCCTGTTCGCCTTCGGCGTGCAGGCGGCCACCGATGCCTTCTGGAGCCAGCCGCAACGCGGCGGCAACAGCTTCAACGAACAACCCCCGGACCGCGCGTACTTCGATGCGCTGCGCGCCACCGGTGCCACCTGGGTACGGTTGACCCCGGACAAGTGGCGGTCGGCGGGCGGCCGCGATTTCCTGATGGGCAACGCCGATCACTACCAGGGGCTGGTGCCGGCCGACGTCGCCACCCTGCGGCGCGTGCTCGACGATGCCGATGCTGCCGGCATGAAGGTGGTGCTGGTGCCGCTGTCGCTACCGCTGCTGCGCTGGAAGCAGAAGAATGACGGCGTGGTCGACCAGCGGCTCTGGCAGTCGTTCGACAACCACGTGCCGGCGCAGGCGTTCTGGCGCGACCTCGCGCGCGCGCTGCACGGGCACCCGGCGCTGGTGGCCTACAACCTGATCAACGAGCCCGCGCCGGAGTACGGCACCACGCTGCGCGAACACGCCGACCCGGCCGCGATGCGTGCCTGGTACGCCACGGTGAAGGACGGACCGCGCGATTTGCCACGCTTCTACACCGGCCTGATCGCGGCCGTGCGCGAGGTCGACGCCGATATGCCGCTGATGCTGGACCCGGGCTGGTATGCCGCGGCCGACGCGTTGGCCTACTGGCCTGCGGCGCTCAAAGATCCCCATCTGCTGTACAGCGTGCACATGTATGAGCCGTACGCGGCCACCAGTGCCCCCAACCAGAAGCGGAGCCCGCCGTATCGCTATCCGGCGGTGGTGCCGTTCGGGTCCGGGAAGGAACAGTGGAACGCCGCCCGTGTGGCCAGCTATCTGCAGCAGCCCTTGGCGTGGGCCGACCAGCATGGCGTGGCGCGGAGCCAGATGGTGGTCGGCGAGTTCGGCTGCATGCGCCGTTGGGCGGATTGCCCGGCCTACCTGGAGGACGTCCTGCGCGTGCTGGAGGCGCACAAGGTGCATTGGGCCTTCTACGCGTTCCGCGAGGATGCGTGGGATGGCATGGACTACGAACTGGGCGATGCCGCGCTGCCCTGGACCTACTGGCAGGATGTGGACGCGGGCAAGGTACCCACGCCCAAGCGCACTGACAGCCCGCAGTTCGCTCCGATCCTCAAACGCCTGCGCGCCGCCGACCGTTGACGCCGGCGTGCGGCGGCCTGCCAGGGGAGTGCATGTCGACGGACGCCGCAAGGGACCGACCCGCAGGTCGGTCCCCTGGATGGCTCAGGCGTGCAGGTCGTAGCGATCCAGTTCCATCACCCGTGTCCAGGCGGCGACGAAATCCCGGACCAGCTTCTTCTCGCCGTCGGCACTGGCGTACACCTCGGCCAGCGCACGCAACACCGAGTTTGAACCGAACACCAGATCGGCCCGGCTGCCGGTCCAACGCTTGGCGCCGCTGCTTTCGTAACCATTGCCAGCGGCCTTCCACTGCGTGCGCATGTCCAGCAGGTTCACGAAGAAGTCGTTGCTCAACGTGCCCGGGCGATCGGTCAGTACGCCCTGCGCATTGCCATCGACGTTGGCGCCCAGCACGCGCAGCCCGCCGACCAGCGCGGTCAGCTCCGGGGCGGTCAGCGTGAGCAGCTGCGCCTTGTCGATCAGCAGCACCTCGGCCGGCACGCTGTAGCGGCCCTTGAGGTAATTGCGGAAGCCGTCGGCGTACGGTTCCAGCACCGCGAACGAGTCCACATCGGTCTGTTCCTGGCTGGCATCGGTGCGCCCGTGCGTGAACGGCACGCTGATGTCGTGGCCACCGGCCTTGGCGGCCTGTTCAACACCCACGCCGCCGGCCAGCACGATCAGGTCGGCCAGCGACACCTGCTTGCTGCCGCTGCCGTTGAAGTCCGACTGGATCTTTTCCAGCGCGGCCAGCACCTTGGCCAGCTGCTGCGGCTGGTTCACCGCCCAGTCCTTCTGCGGGGCCAGACGGATGCGCGCCCCGTTGGCACCGCCGCGCTTGTCCGAGCCGCGGAAGGTCGATGCCGACGCCCACGCGGTGGACACCAGCTCGGCCACGCTCAAACCGGCATTGGCGATCTGCTGCTTCAGGCCGGCGATGTCCTGGGCGTCGATCAACGGCCGGGTCGCTTCGGGTACCGGATCCTGCCAGATGAACTCCTCGGCCGGGATCTCCGGGCCCAGGTAGCGCGTGCGCGGGCCCATGTCGCGGTGGGTCAGCTTGAACCAGGCGCGTGCGAAGGCATCGGCGAAGGCCTGCGGCTCGGCCAGGAAGCGGCGCGAGATCTTTTCGTAGGCCGGGTCCACGCGCAGCGACAGGTCGGTGGTGAGCATGGTGGGGCGATGCTTCTTCGACGGATCGTGCGCGTCGGGAATGATCGCCTCGCTGTCCTTGGCCACCCACTGATGGGCACCGGCCGGGCTCTTGGTCAGTTCCCACTCGTGGCCGAACAGGATCTCGAAGAAGTCGTGGCTCCACTGCGCCGGGGTGCGCGTCCAGGTCACTTCCAGGCCGCTGGTGATGGTGTCGCCGCCCTTGCCGCTGCCGAACGCGTTCGACCAGCCCAGGCCCTGGCTTTCCAGCCCGGCCGCTTCCGGCTCGGCACCCACGTTGTCGGCCGGGCCGGCGCCGTGGGTCTTGCCGAAGCTGTGGCCGCCGGCGATCAGGGCAACGGTTTCCTCGTCGTCCATGGCCATGCGGCCGAATGTGTCGCGGATGTCGAAGGCCGCCTTGAGCGGATCCGGGTTGCCGTCCGGGCCTTCCGGGTTCACGTAGATCAGGCCCATCTGCACGGCCGCCAGCGGATTCTCCAGGTCGCGCGAGTGGATGTCGCCGTCGGCATCGTCATCGGACACCAGCACGCCGTGGTCTTCCTGCACGCCCTCCGAGCCATGCGCATAGCGCACATCGCCGCCGAGCCAGGTGGTTTCGCGGCCCCAGTACACGTCCTGGTCCGGTTCCCAGGTATCGGGCCGTCCGCCGGCGAAGCCCAGCGTCTTGAAGCCCATCGATTCCAGCGCGACGTTGCCGGTGAGGATGAGCAGGTCGGCCCAGGAAATGGCCTGGCCGTATTTCTGCTTGATCGGCCACAGCAGGCGGCGTGCCTTGTCCAGGCTGACGTTGTCCGGCCAGCTGTTGAGCGGGGCGAAGCGTTGCTGACCCCGGCCACCGCCGCCGCGCCCGTCGCCGATACGGTAGGTGCCGGCGCTGTGCCAGGCCATGCGCACGAACAGGCCGCCGTAATGACCGAAGTCGGCCGGCCACCACTCCTGCGAGTCGGTCATCAGTGCGGTGAGGTCGGCCTTGAGTGCGGCGTAGTCCAACCCCTTGAACGCGGTGGCGTAGTCGAAGCCGTCATCGAGCGGAGTGGAACGGTTGGAATGCTGGTTGAGCAGGTCCACGCGCAGCTGCTTGGGCCACCAGTCGCGGTTGGTGGTGGCATCGCCGACGAGGGCGTGGTTGAACGGGCACTTGGCTTCGCTTTTCATGGGTCGCTACCTGTGTACTTGCGAATGTGGGCACCTGCCGCGGTTGGCAGGGCGATCGGAAAGGGCACTTCGCTCAGGGCGAGGAGCATCCGGCACGGTCGATGGGCAGGGATTGGACGCGCGTGCGCGATGGGGTCAATCGATGCATCCGACGATCTCCTGCAGGAATGCCTCTACGTTAAGCACGTTCAGACATTCGGTAAATTCGAACGAATCAACCAAAGTGATAGGTACGGCCTATAGCAAGGCGCAGGTAGTGCCGGCCGCTGGCCGGCTCCCCGCACCCCTGCCAGCGGCACACCCCCAAGGCACGCCCCGAGATCAGCGCTTGCCGAGCAACCCGCCCCCCAGCTTGAGCAGGTCGCCGATGCCCAGCTGGCCATCGCCGTCCTGGTCCAGCACCGAGGTGAGCAGGCCGCCGCTGCTGGCTGCTTGCGCTTCCTGGCCGAGTGCCTGGCTGAGCTGGCCGGCGTTGCCGCCGTTGGCGAAGCGCTGTGCCAGGTAGGACATGACGATCGGGGCGAGGATGGCCAGCAGTTGGCTGGTCTTGCTGCTGTCCAGGCCGGTGGCCTGACTCAGACCCTGCGCGGCACGGTCGCTGTTGCCGCCAAACACATGGCCGAGGATGCCGGCCCCGTTGGTGGCGTTGCCACCGCCGCCGCCCAGCACGCTGCCCAGCAGGCCGCCCAGATCGAAGCCGCCCCCGGCAGCCGGCGCGTGATCGCGCTGCAGTGCACCGAGCAGGGCGTCGGCGCCTTGCGGTTGCTGGGCGTTGCGGCCCATCGCGCCGAGCAGCAGCGGCAGGGCCGCGCCGACGGCATTGCTGGCTTGGGCTGGTTCGATACCCAGTTGCTGGGACACCTGCTGCAGGCCTTGGCCCTGCTGCAATTGTTGGAAGAGGGAGGCAGCAAGCGATGCGTTGTTCACGACGGACTCCAGGCAGGTGACGGACCGCCCGAGCATACCGCCGGATTTACTACGGCGATGCGAAGGGGCCAACCGACCGACGGTCGGGTGCGACCGGGCGGGGGATGCCGAGCATCACCCGGTAGGGCACGACCGTTGGTCGTGCCGCGGTGGGTGTGCGTGGAGCCGGCCAGCGGCCGGCACTACCGGGGTCGCCCGGGTACGGGGCCATCCGACCAGAGCGCGTTGGGCGGGGTACGGGGCCAACCGACGGTCGATCGGGTGCGACCGGGCGGGGGATGCCGAGCATCACCCGGTAGGGCACGACCGTTGGTCGTGTCGGGCGCCGTTCAGACCAGTGCCTTCAACCGGTACAGCGCTTCCAGCGCCTGCTTGGGCGTGAGCTCGTCGGGGTCGATGGCGGCCAGGGCGTCCTGGGCGGCGGTGTTGGGGGCGTTGAACAGGCCGAACTGCTGCGGTGCATCCAGCGCCTGCGGGGTGACCGTGGCGACCTGGCTTTCCCCGCCACGTTGCTCCAGTTCGGCCAGGCGACGGCGGGCCTGGGCGACCGTGGATTTGGGCAGGCCAGCCAGTGCGGCCACCTGCAGGCCGAAGCTGCGGTTGGCCGGGCCGTCCTTCACAGCGTGCATGAACACCAGGGCGTCGCCGTGCTCGACCGCATCCAGGTGCACGTTGGCGATACCGCTGGGGCCGCCTTCGTGCTGCTCGTCGGCCAGTGCGGTCAACTCGAAGTAGTGGGTGGCAAACAGCGTGTAGCAGCGGTTCTGGTAGGCGAGGTGGCGCGCCACCGCATCGGCCAGGGCCAGGCCGTCGTAGGTCGACGTACCGCGGCCGATCTCGTCCATCAGCACCAGCGAGTGGGCGCTGGCGTGGTGCAGGATGTAGCTGGTTTCGGCCATTTCGACCATGAAGGTCGACTGCCCGCGCGCAAGGTCGTCGCCGGCACCGATGCGGGTCAGGATGCGGTCAATCGGGCCTATCACCGCGCGGCTGGCCGGCACGAAGCTGCCGATGTGGGCCAGCAGCACGATCAGCGCGTTCTGGCGCATGTAGGTGGATTTACCGCCCATGTTCGGGCCGGTGATCACCAGCATGCGACGGTCCGGGTGCAGGTCCAGGTCGTTGGGTTCGAACGGCTGTTCGCGCACTGCTTCCACCACCGGATGGCGGCCACGTTCGATGCGCAGGCACGGCGCGGTCTCCAGTTCCGGGCGCGCCCAGTCCAGCGCCTGGGCGCGCTCGGCGAAACCGGCCAGCACGTCCAGCTCGCTCAAGGCACCGGCGCACTGCTTGAGCGGCTCCAGCTGGCCGCCCAGCGTGTCCAGCAACTGCTCGTACAACACCTTCTCGCGCGACAGCGAACGTTCGCGCGCGGACAGCACCTTGTCCTCGAACGACTTCAGCTCCTCGGTGATGTACCGCTCGGCATTGGTCAGGGTCTGGCGGCGGGTGTAATGCACCGGCGCCTTGTCGCTCTGGCCCTTGCTGATTTCAATGTAGTAGCCGTGCACGCGGTTGTAGCCGACCTTCAGCGTGGCGATGCCGCTGCTGATGCGCTCGCGCTGCTCCAGGTCGATCAGGAACTGGTCGGCATGGGTGGACAGGCGGCGCAGTTCGTCCAGCTCGGCATCGAAGCCTTCGGCGATCACGCCGCCATCGCTCAGTTTCATCGGAGGCGTCGGCGCGATCGCACTGGCCAGCAGGTGCGCGCATTCGTCGTGCTCACCCAGCGCCGCATGCAGCGCCACCAGGCGCGGCGAATCCAGCGGCGCCAGCACCGCGCGGACCTCGGGCAGCAGGCCCAGGCCATCGCGCAGGGTGGAAAAATCGCGCGGGCGCGCCGAACGCAGCGCCACGCGGGTGAGGATGCGTTCCAGGTCGCCAAGCGCACGGAAGGCATCGCGGATGTCGCCCTCGGCACCGCGGTCGATCAGCGTCGCCACCGCATCGTGGCGGTGTACCAGCACATCGCGCAGCCGCAGCGGGCGGTGCAGCCAGCGCCGCAGCAGGCGCCCGCCCATCGGCGTCACCGTGGTGTCGAGCACGCCGAGCAGGGTGTTGCGGGTATCCCCGTCCACCCGCGTGTCCAGTTCCAGGTGGCGGCGCGTGGCCGCGTTCATCGCGATGGCCTCGCTGGCGGTCTCGGTGGCGATCGCGGTGAGGTGGGGCAGGCGCTGCTTCTGGGTCTCTTCGACATAGCCCAGCAGTGCGCCGGCCGCGGCGGTGGCGCGCGGCTTGTCGTCGATGCCGAAGCCGGTCAGGTCGTGCAGCTTGAAGAAGGCCAGCAACTGGCGGCGGCCGCTGTCGGCATCGAACAGCCACGGCGCACGGCGCCGGATGCCGTTGCGGTGCTTGAGGAACTCCGGCCAGTTTTCTTCGTCGGGGACCAGCAGCTCGGCCGGCTCCAGCCGGGCCAGCTCGGCTTCCAGCGCGTCTTCCGAATCGACCTCGTTGACCAGGAAACGGCCACCGGCCAGATCGGCCCAGGCCAGGCCATAGCCGTGCTTGCCGCGCGACAGCGCCATCAGCAGGGTGTCGCGGCGCTCGTCCAGCAGTGCTTCGTCGGTGACGGTGCCGGGGGTGACGATGCGCACCACCTTGCGTTCCACCAGGCCCTTGGCCAGCGCCGGATCGCCGATCTGCTCGCAGATCGCGACCGATTCGCCCAGCGCCACCAGCCGGGCCAGGTAGCCTTCATAGGCATGCACCGGCACGCCGGCCATCGGGATCGGCGCGCCGCCGGAGCTGCCGCGCTGGGTGAGGGTGATGTCCAGCAGCCGCGCGGCCTTGCGCGCGTCGTCGTAGAACAGCTCGTAGAAATCGCCCATGCGGAAGAACAGCAGCAGGTCCGGGTACTCGGACTTTGCGGCGAAGAACTGCTTCATCAGGGGGGTGTGTTCGGGCTGCTTTTCGGTCACGCGGGGTCCATCAACGTCGGGGGCGGGCCGGAAGGCCACCAGAACGACCATTGTAGGGGAGGGGGCGGGGAGGGCGAAGCGCGGGCGGGCTGCCGGGTGCAGAACACACTCGGCACCCGGGACAGTGGGCGCTGCCGATCAGTCCGTGGTCAGCCGCACGTTGGGATGCGCGGCGAAGATGTCCATCACGATGTCGAAGTAGGTCTGGCCGTGGCCGCGCGCCAGTGCGTCGAGCTGGGCGTCGATGGCACCCGGATTGAACGTGCCGGGGCGCGCGCGTTTGGCCTGCAACCAGGCACGTGTTGCTGCCACGCCGAGTGCTGCACGGCTGTGCGCGATGTCTGCCCAGTGCACGCTGACGGCCGCGTGCCCGGCCAGTGCGCCGTAGCCGCCGTACAGCAGGTCATCCAGCGCATCCAGGCTGGGGCCGAGCTGCCAGTCTTCGGCGGCCATGAACACGCGGTTGATCTCGGCATAGAAGCTGGCGATGTCGTGAACCGCGCTGCCGTCCACGACCAGGATGGTACCGGCCATGCTCATGCCGGCCGGCCGCCTACCCTGCGCTGCCAGGCAGCGGGGGGGGCGTGGAGGGCATGGGCAGGGTCGGTTGATCCATCGGGGGTCAGTCCGTTTCGACGCGCTTTTCGTAGATGATCTTCTCGGACACGATGTCGCCATTCACCGCGCCTCGTCCCGGCGGGACATCGACGATACGGTAGGCGAAATCCACCCGGGTGATCGTCGCATAGCCCACGGTGATGCCGCTGTGCGCACCGCGGCCCTTGAGGTCGCCTTCCCACTTCCATTCGGGCTCGGCATAGACCACATAGCGGCCGGGCTGGACATTGGCAAAGGCGAAGTCACCTGTGGAGTTGGTGGTCATGGTGCGGCGGAAGGGCAGCACGGACGGGTCCATGGCGGCCACGGTGCGCACCGGAGCGCCACGCACTTCCTTGGTGCCGCCCTGTTTCATGTACAGGTCGAGCCATGCCTGGGTGTAGGCGTTGTGCGGCACCAGGTGCACCGGCTGCGCTTTGACCGGGTCGCGTTCCTTCGAGCCGCCGAAGTAGATGATCCCGCTGGGCGCGACACCTCCCTTGATGCGATACCGCGTGGTGACCATCCCCTCGATAGACCCCGTGCCCGCCGCCATGGCGCTCTTGAACTGCGCCGGATCGGGTGTGGCAGTGGGCAGAATGCGGTTGATCGGATCCCGCTCCGGCATGACCTCGTTGGCCTGCGTGGCGGCGGAAAACGCAATCATCGACGCAAGCAGCGCCATCGTGATCTTCTTCATCGTGGTGTCAGTCCCTTGTTGTGTATCCGGATCCGTGGATGCCTTGTTCGGCTCGCCAGGTGGCGGAGCGCGCAAGGTGGCATGGCGTAGCGGTACGCCTGCGGCGGCGAAGTTACCAACTTCATCTGGCCACTGCAATCCTGCGATGCACGCCGTGGTCGCGCTTCGCAGGTGTCCGCTGCCTGAACGCAATCCGGGCATTGACGTGGCCTCGACATGTTTTCACTGCCGGTTGCATCCAATGGGCGCAGGCTCGCTCCATGTCCTGCGAATGAGGAGACGAACATGAAGACGATTCAACGTGTGATGTGCATGGGCGCGCTGGTGGCCGCTTCGTTCGGCGCCGCTGCGCAGACCTACGGTCCCAAGGACGAAGGCCGCCGCTTCAACGACGGCAGCAAGGTGGTCTGCAAGAACGTGGAAGTGCAGCGCAACGCGAAGGACCCCAATCGTATCGCCGGCACCGCCACCGGTGCGGTGGTGGGTGGCCTGCTGGGCAACCAGGTGGGCGGTGGCAACGGCAAGAAGCTGGCGACCGTGGCCGGTGCCGTCGCAGGCGGCGCCGCAGGCCGCAACATCCAGGGCCGCAGCCAGCAGAAGAACGGCGACCGCGTGGTCGAGCGGCGCTGCGAGCGCCAGTACCGCTGAGCCGGGCGGACATCGCCCTGACTGCCTCGACGCCGGCCCCAGGGCCGGCGTCTGCGTAGGGGAGGGGCTGGGAAGTCGCGCGGCGCGCCGTATACTCCGCCGACACCCAAGGACGAGCCGCCCGTGAGCGAAGCGCTGGAGCCTGGCAGTACCCCCGACCCGGGGTCGACCGATCATCCGGATGCGGCGGGACGCTTCGCGCGGTTGCGCGAACGCACCGATGAACTGGAATTGTTCATTTCCGGCCTGCTGGCCTTCGCGCTTCTGGCCGTGCCCGGCCGCATCTTCGACGCGTGGGCCACCAGCACCGTGCATACCGAGGGCGTCTACGCGTATGCGCTCTGGTTTGGCTTCAGTACCAGTGTCGGCCTGTGCTACGTGGTCGCCGTTGCATTGATCGTCCACCTCGCCATCCGCGGCTACTGGGTGGGGCTGGTCGGCTTGAAGATCCACTTCCCCGAGGGCATCCGCTGGGACCGCATCCCGCTGCTGGGGCCGGTGTCGCGCGCGTTCTACCAGGCCCGGGTGGGTACGCTCGAGCAGTCCATCGCCAACGCCGACCGCGCGGCGTCCACGCTGTTTTCGGCCACCCTGCTGTTCGCCCTGACCATGGTGCTGATCGGGGCCGGTTCGGTGCTGCTGCTGGCCCTTGCCGGCGCAGTGGGCGCGTTGGTGGGCAACACCGATCGTATCGCGCTGATCATCGTGAGCAGCTTCTTCGGCCTTTTCATTGTCGTGAATCTGGTGCCGTTGACCCTGGAAAAGTGGATCGCACGGCGCACCGCGCGCGGGCTGCCCAGTGCGCGCATCGCGCGCACCATGCGCGGCGTGCTGACGATCAACCAGTGGCTGATTCCGATGCGTCTGCTGCTGCCGGTACAGCTCACCCTGCAGAGCAACCGCTACGCCCGCAATTTCATGGTGGCGTACTTCGTGGCAGTGATGGTGGCCATGTCCATCGGCGGCTTGCAGGCGGTCGGTTCGGCCAAGTTCTCGCTGTTCAACCGCTATGACGTCGTCACCACCGAAGCGGTGGAAGAGGGCATGGTCAGTGCGCACTACGAGTCGCTGCGCGTGGAGCGCGACCGCCTGCTGCGCTATCCGATGATTCCCAGTGACGTGGTCAGTGGCCCGTTGCTGCGGGTGTTCATTCCGCACCAGCCGCAGCGCGACAACGGCCTGGCCCGGCGTCTATGTGCGCTGCCCGACGGCGAGAACCGGCTGCGCGGCGCGGCGGCCGAGACGGCGGCGGTGCGGTGTGTGGGGCGGTTGTGGAAGGTCACCCTGGATGGCAAGCCGGTTGCGCTGGAGCAGTTCGTGGCCATGGAGCGGCGCGACCTGGAAATGCGCGGGCTGGTGGGCTACCTGCCGTTGTCGGCGTTGCCGCCGGGACGGCACGACCTGCGGCTGGTCTGGAACCCGGACGGGCCCGACCGTGGCACGGCGCGTCACCGCGACTACCGCATTCCGTTCTGGTACGCGCCCGACCCGTCGCGCTGAGCGGGTCAGGGCGTACGCGTGCGTGCGCCGAGGCGCCACACTGCCAAGCCGCCATACAGCAGCAGCAACGCGGCCAGCGTCCACAGCTCGTGGCTGACCTCGCCCAGGCGGGCATCCATCTGGTTCAGGCGCACCATCAGGTTGATCCCGGTGGTGGTGGGCAGCAGGTGCGCCAGGGCCACCAGTGCCGGCGGTGAGGTGACCGCCGGCCAGGACAGGTTGGCCAGGAAGAACAGCGGGATCGAGCAGGCGATGACCACCTGGAAGGCGCGCTCGCGGGTGGCGAAGAAGCTGCCGACAAACAGGCCGAACGCCACCGTGGCGGCAATGAACAAGGTGCCGCCAAGCAGCTGGCCGAGCGGATTCCCCCCGCGCGGATAGTCCTGCACCCACGCGGTGAAGCCGGCGTAGTAGAGCAGGCCCAGCAGGCCGATGATGCCGAAGCCAAGCGCCATGCCGGCCAGGGTGGGCAGGTCGAAACGCAGGCGCCGGCCGAGTGCCAGGCGCCGCGTACCCAGCAGCACGCCAATGCCCATCAACAGCGTCTGGTGCACGATCAGTTCGGCCACGCCAGGCACGATGGCGCTGCCGTAGCCTTCCAGCGTGTTGAACAGCGGCCGCTGCACCAGGGTGATCGGCGGTGGCTGCGGGGCGCCCATGAAGGCGGCCTGCGAAACGGCCGTCTCGCGCGCGAACGCGGTCAGGGCGTCGGCCACGCCACCCAGTACCCAGCTGGCGCGGCCGAGGTAGGCACCGTTGCCCATCAGCACCAGGTGACCGGCGCCACCGCGCAGGATGTCGCGCTCCAGTTGGGCAGGAATCAGCAGGATGCCTTCGGCCTCGCCACGCTCCAGTGCGTGGCGGGCCTGGTCGAGGGTGGCGGGCTGGGCCACGATGCGCACGGTGCGCAAGGCATCCACCCGGCGCAGCAGTTCGCGGCTGGTGGCGCTCTGGTCGTGGTCGACCACCACGATGGGCAGGTTGCTGGCCACCTGGTGGCGATATGCGGCGGGGTAGAAGAACGAATACAGCACCACCGCGCCGATCATCAACACCACCGCATAGCGGTCGGTCAGCACCGCGCGCAGGGTCTGGCGCAGGCTGCGGGTGAAGCGGCTCATGCGGCCGCTCCGTTGGATGAGGTTGCCGGCGTGGGCAGGGCGCGCGCTGCGACGATCAGGCGCCAGCCGCCGATGCCGCCGGCCACCAGCACCATCACCAGCAGCGTGGCCAACGGCCACAGCGAGACCGTCCACGGTGCGCCGACGAACTGCTGCTGGGTCTGCAGCTTGACGTAGGCGGTGAGCGGCAGCAGCAGGTTCCAGATGCGGGTGAACAGCGGCGCATCCACCACCGGGAAGGTGGCACCGGAGAACGCCAGCGCGGTGCCGATGCTCAAGCCGATCGCCGACAGCGCGGTGCCCATGTCGCGGGTGAGCCCCACGAACAGCAGCGCCACCGCCGCGCAGGCCAGGTAGAACAGCGGCTGGCCCAGCATCAGCAACCCCAGGCTGCCGGCGACGCCGTCGCCGCGCAGCAGCGCCAGATACAGCACGCCAAGCGCGCCATACACCGAAAACAGCGCGACATAGGGGCAGATCTTGCCGGCGATGGCTGCCCAAGGTGCGCTGCCCAGCCACACGCCCAGCTGTCCGTCGCGCACTTCGCGGCCCAAGCTGGCGGCCACGGCCAGCGCCAGGCCCAGCGACAACACCGCCGGAAACAGCAGCGGCAGCAGGAACAGTTCGTAGCTGCGCGCCGGGTTGTGCAGGATGTCCGACTGCACCGCGATGGGCGGGGCGCGCAGCTTGGCCGGGCCCACCTGCTTGCCGATGCCGCCGCTCAGCAGGCGCGCATTCCACGCGCCGACCGCTTCCACGATGTCGCGCACCGCCGACTGCCCGGTGGTGAGGTAGGTGGCGTTGTAGTAGGCGAACACCGTGCCCTGGCTGCCACGCAGCGCCTGGCGGGTGGCATCGCGCGGGACCAGCACCACGGCAAACACATCCAGCCGCCGCAGCTGCGCCTGCGCATCGGCCAGGCTGGCCGGTTGGCTGGCCACGGCGATGCCCGGGCTTGCATCCAGCATGCGGGCCAGCAGGCGGCTTTCGGCACTGTGGTCCAGGTCGACAATGGCAATGGGAATGTCGCGCATCACCGATGCGGCGAACAACCAGGCCAGCACCGCCAGCATCAGCAGCGGCAACAGCGTCACCAGCAGCAGGTCGGCGCGGTCGGTGCGCAGGTGCTGCAGCTCGCGCTGGAAGGCGGCGCCAAAGCCCGCCCACCGCGACCGGTTCATCCCTGCGGCCACGCGAACAGCACGCTCATGCCGGGGCGGAAGCCCTCCACGCGCGCCACTGGGCGCAGCCGGATCTCGAAGCTGCGCACGTCATAGCCGGACGACTGGCGGGTGGCACGCCAGGTGGCGTAATCGCCGGCCGGGTTGATGAAGTACACCTCGAACTCGACCTCGCGATCCAGCGCGGGTACCTGACCGCGCAGCCGGTTGCCGATCTTCAGGCCGCGCATCTGCGATTCGCGCAGGTTGACCGACACCCACATGCGGTCGATGTCGACCAGGGTGAACACCGGGTAGCCCGCCGGGACCAGTTCGCCGACATCGGCCATGCGCTTGTTGATCTCGCCGGCCAGCGGCGCGCGGCCGTTGACTTCCTCGCGCGCGGCATCCACTTCGGCCACCGCGCCACGCGCCTGGCGGACCTGGCCCTGTGCGGCGCGCTTGTCCTGCTCGCGCGCACCGGCCAGTGCCTGGTCGTACTGTGCGCGGGCGGCGTTGGACAGCTCGCGCGAGCTGCGTGCCTGGGCCAGCGCCTCATCGCGCTTCTGCCGGGTCATCACCCCTTCGTTGAACAGGTTCTGCACGCGCTGGTAGGTGGCGTCGGCCAGCGTGGCGCCGGCTTCGGCGCGTTTCCAGTTGGCCTGCGCGGCGCGGATGTCTTCACTGCGTGCGCCTTCGTCGGCCTTGTCGGCCACGGCGCTGGCCGCCTCCAGCGCGCCCTGCGCCTGTTCTTCCTTGGCGGCCACTTCCGGGCTGTCCAGCACGAACAGCACCTGGCCGGCCTGGACCCGGTCGCCTTCGCGCACCTTCAGCGTGGACAGGCGTGCAGTGATCTTGGCAGCCACGTTGACGGTGTCGGCGTCGGCCATGCCCTGCAGCTGTTCGGCCGGGCTGCGCCAGGCCAGCCACAGGCCGACCACCACCACGATCGCCAGCACCAGCGCGAGGGCAATACCGAGCTTGCGCTTGTTCGGCGGCGGCGCGTCGGCCGGCGCCTGCAGTGTGTCATTCATGCGCGATCACCTCGTCGGCCTGGCGGCGGAATTCTTCATAACGGTCCATCTGTCCACTGATCTCCAGCAACTGTGCCAACGCCACGTCGTACTGGTAGGCCGCCTGTGCGCGTTCCACCTGCGCACCGCCCAGCCCCAGCCGCGCATCGATCACGTCCAGCGAGGTGGCCTGGCCTTCGCGGAACGCCAGCTCCTGCAGGCGCAGGTTTTCGCGGTTCTGCTCGATGCTGCTGTCCAGCAGGAGGAACTGCTGGCGCGCGGTATCGAGTTCGTACCACGCCTTGCGTACGCCCAGGGTGACCTGATTTTCGGCTTCGCGCAGGCCGGCTTCGGCTTGTTCCTGCTGCGCACGCGCGGCGCTGATCTGCGCCGGACGTGAACTCGGGGAAAGGAAGGTGTACTTCAGGCCGATGCCGAACGCCCAGTCCGGGTCGGTCAGCATTTCATCGCGGCGCAGGAAGTCGTACTGGCCAAACAGGTACACGGTGGGCTTGAGCTTGGCCTGCTGCACGCGCACGCCTTGTTCGGCCTGCGCCACCAGGGCGCGCAGCCGTGCGATCTGCGGCTGCCGGGCCTGCGCGTCGCGTTCGAAGGTGGGCAGTGCGCCAATCGGCGTGCGGTGCACGAACAACGGCGACAGCGGGCGCACTTCGCCTCCGCTGCGCAGCAGGGTGGCCAGCGCGGCCTTCAGGGTCTGCAGGTCATTGAGTGACTTCTGATAGTCGCGCTCGGCCTTGTCGCGGGCCACGTTGGCCTGCAGGCGCTGGGCGCGGGTGGCGAAGCCTTCGCGTTCCAGCTTCAACGCGTCGTCGAGGTGGCGCTGCAGTCCGTCGCGCACGTCACGGCGCACGTCGACGGCCTGTTCGGCCAGGCGCTGCCCGAAGTAGGCCTGGGCCAGCTGCACACTCAACGACTGGCGCTGCGATTCGCGTTCGGCGCTGGCCTGCGCGGTGGCGCCGGCGGCCGCCTGCTGCGCGGCCGGGATCAGGCCACCGGTGTACAGCGGCAGCACCGCGGTGACGACCGGGCGGGTGCGCCAGTCGCGCTCGGTGAACTGCAACGGCGAGTCGATGCCGAACGCCTCGGCCACCGGGGCCAGCGAGCCCAAGGGCAGGGTGAGCGTTTTCTGGAACTGCAGGCGGCGCACTTCACCGGTGATCTCCGGCAGGCGCAGCAGCCGGGTGGCGTCCTGCAGGTCCTGTTTGTTGCGCACCGAGGCATCGGCGGCGGCCAGCGCGTCGGACACCTGTTCCAGGCGCTGCTGCGACTGCTGCCAGTCCAGCGCCGGAACGGCTGCGTTGCCGCTGGGCGATTGAGCCATGGCCGCGCCACTGCACAGGAGCAGGGCGGTGCAGTGAAGTCCTTTCTTTGCGCGCGCAAGCGCCGTGTGCCGGCTCACGAATGGGCGTTCCGTATGTAAAGCATTCGGCAAAGTATGGTGCGGGTGACGTGAAGCCGGGGTCTTCACGCGGGTGCAGTGCGATGAGGGCGCGCTGCGTACCGCGCCGATTGATGTCGATCAAGGCGCGCCGGGATCGGCGGCGTAACCTGATGGAAAGGACGGTGGTGCTACCGTCGCCGCACGGCCGCGAGCGGCCCTGCGATACCCCTGAAGACCATAAGGATAGGTGCAATGACCCAGCTGCCGGCGCAGTCCGCCACGCCCGCCACTTCGCCCTCGTTCGAGCACGAGCCCGATGGCAGCGGCACCTACTGGTCCAACCAGCCGCTCAACACGCTGCCGCCGCCGGACACGATGGGCGCCTACATGCGCAATCGGCCGCTGCCGCCGGAAGGCATCGCGCAGCGCCACGCGTACATCATCGGCACCGGCATTGCCGGGCTCGCCGCGGCGTTCTACCTGATCCGCGATGGTGGCATGCCGGCGGCCAACATCACCCTGATCGACAGCCTGGACATCGAAGGCGGCTCGCTCGATGGCGCCGGCAACCCGGAGCAGGGTTACCTGGTGCGCGGCGGGCGCGAGATGAACTGGAACTACGACAACTTCTGGGACCTGTTCCAGGACGTGCCCGCGCTGGAGCTGCCCGAGGGCTTCAGCGTGCTGGACGAATACCGCGCGGTGAACGACCACGACCCGAACTGGTCCAAGGCGCGGCTGCTGCACCAGCAGGGCAGGGTCAAGGATTTTTCCACGTTCGGGTTGAGCCGTGCCCAGCAGTGGGAACTGGTCAAGCTGCTGCTCAAGCGCAAGGAAGAGCTGGACGATGTGACCATCGAGGACTATTTCAGCGAAGGCTTCCTGCAAAGCAACTTCTGGTTCTTCTGGCGGTCGATGTTCGCCTTCGAGAACTGGCAGAGCCTGCTGGAGATGAAGCTGTACATGCACCGCTTCCTGGACGCGATCGACGGCCTGAACGACATGTCCGCGCTGGTGTTCCCCAAGTACAACCAGTACGAGAGTTTCGTGGTGCCGCTGGCACGCATGCTGCGCGCGCAGGGCGTGCAGATCCAGTTCGACACACGTGCGCATGACCTGGAAATGGCCGTCGCCGGTGACGCGCGCACCGTCACCGCGATCCGCTGCAAGGTGGGCGGGCGCGAGGACCGCATCGCAGTGGGTGAGGGCGACCTGGTGTTCGCGCTGACCGGCTCGATGACCGAAGGCACCGCCTACGGCGACATGGATACCGCGCCGGTGCTGCAGCGCGATCGCCACGAACCGGGCGAGGACAGTGACTGGGCGCTGTGGCGCAACCTGGCGCGGCAGTCGCCGATCTTCGGCAAGCCGGAGAAGTTCTACGGTGACATCGACCGCTCGATGTGGGAATCGGCCACGCTCACCTGCCGTCCGTCGCCGTTGGTGGACAAGATCGCCTCACTGTCGGTCAACGACCCGTATTCGGGCCGTACCGTTACCGGCGGGGTGATCACCATCACCGACTCGAACTGGGTGATCAGCTTCACCGTGAACCGCCAGCCGCATTTCGTCGACCAGCCACGCGATGTGCTGGTGGTCTGGGTGTATGCGCTGCTGATGGACCAGGACGGCAACCACATCAAGAAGCCGATGCCGGCCTGTACCGGCCGCGAGATCCTGGCCGAACTGTGCCATCACCTGGGCATCGGCGACCAGCTGGATGTGGTGGCGGCCGCCACCAAGGTCAGGCTGGCGCTGATGCCGTACATCACCGCGCAGTTCATGCCGCGTGCCGCCGGCGATCGCCCGCACGTGGTACCGGCCGGCTGCACCAACCTGGGCCTGCTCGGCCAGTTCGTGGAAACCCGCAACGATGTGATCTTCACCATGGAAAGTTCGATCCGCACCGCGCGGGTGGCGGTATACACGCTGCTGGGGCTGCCCAAGCAGGTGCCCGATATCAGCCCGGTGCAGTACGACGTGCGCAACCTGCTCAAGGCGGCGCGTGCATTGAACAACGGCGAACCGTTCCCCGGTGAGCGCGTGCTGCACCGGTTGCTCGGCAAGAGCTACTTCGCGCACATCCTGCCGCCGCTACCGGATGCGGAGAAGGCGCAGGACAAGCGCGGTTTCATGGAGGACGAACTGTCGTGGCTGTCCAGCAAGGGCAGCCTGGCATTGAAGGAAGTCTCGGCCCGCCTGGACCGCCTCGGCGACAAGCTCGGCAAGCGGTAGGTAACGACCGTCGGTGGTACGTCTCTCGCCGATCAACGCGTCGGCGGGTTGCCGGCGATGGTGCGCGCGCCGGTGATGATCATGCGCAGCATCTGCGACAGCTGCTCGATCAGCTCGGCGTCCTTTTCCTGCGGCTGGTCCACGGCGGTGGCGCCCATGGCGAACACCAGCCGGGTGATCGCCTTGGACGCCAGCGCCGGTTCGTGCAGCACCGCGCCGCCATCGGCGGCGGCCAGCCGGATCAGGTCGACCCGCAGTTCGTCTTCGAAGTAGCCCAGCTCACGGTCCACCGCCTGCTTGAATGCGTCCGAGCCGGCGCTGCCTTCGCGCAGCAGCACGTGTAGCAGCTTGTGGTCGGCGCGCAGCTGTTCGAAGAAGGTCTCCACCGACAGCCGGATCACGCTGCGTTCGGACGACGCCGCGCGCTGGCGGGCCTCGCCGATGATCGTGCGCAGCGAACGGCCGGCCAGGTCGATCAGCGCCACGGTCAACTCGTCCATGTCGCGGAACTGGCGATAGAACGAATTCGGCGCGATCCCGGCCTCGCGGGCCACCTCGCGCAGGCTCAGCGTGGAGACGCTGCGGTGCGGGCCGATCAGGGCCAGCGCGGCGGCCAGCAGGTCGTCGCGCGAGATCGAGGCTTTGCGCGCCGGATGGGCATCATCGGCAGCGGACAGGGGCAGGTCTGGGGAGGTCATCGGGGGCAGGGCGGTCAAGTCCCTGAATCATAGCCCGTCCATTCAATATACAAGTGTATACACGGCTGTATGCGCGTGCGTATAGTGGTTCCATGAGCGCTCATCCCCGCCCCCCGATCCGCCGCCGCAACCCGATCTCGCCCCGTCACTGGGTGTCCGAGGAGCTGTTCGACTTCTGGGCCGGGCGCCTGCACCCGCTGTGGACCCTGCGCCGGGCGCGGGCGCGGCTGGTAGCGCGCGAGCAGGCCAGCGCCGATGCGGTGACCCTGGTGCTGCGCCCGAACCGGCATTTCCGCGGGCTGCAGCCGGGCCAGCACGTCACCCTCGGCGTGGACGTGGACGGCCGTCGCCTGTCGCGCAGCTACAGCCCCACGCGGCTGGCCGATGGCAGCCTGGCGATCACCGTCAAGGCGATCGAGGGCGGCAAGGTCAGCCAGCACCTGGCCCACCACGCCGTGATCGGCGAGGCGTTCGAGCTGGGCCAGGCCTTCGGTGCGATGACCGTCGACCCCCACCAGGTCCAGCGCCTGCTGCTGTTGGCCGCCGGCAGCGGGATCACCCCGATGCGCGCACTGCTGCGCCAGCTCGATGCCGCCGGCATGCCCGGCACGGTGGACCTGGTGTACTGGGCCCGCCGCCGCGAGGAACTGTGCTTTGCCGATGAGCTGGCGGCCCTGGCCGCGCGCCATCCGAACCTGCGCGTGCACCTGGCCCTGACCCGCGACCCGCACGCTGCGTCGCCGCGCGTGGATGCCTACGCGTTTGACGCACTGGGCGATATCCGTGCGGCCCAGGTGCTGGTGTGCGGCCCAGGCGGCTTCGTCGATGCCGCCCGTGAACGCCTGCAGGGCGCCGTGGCCGGTCTGCAGTTCGAAGCCTTCACCCCGCCGCTGCTGCCCGACGCGGAAACCGGCACGGTGCAGGTTGAACTGCGCCGCACCGGCCGCACCCTGACCCTGCCGCGCGGCACCTCGCTGCTGCAGGCGCTGGAAGCCGAAGGGCTGCGCCCGGCCAGCGGCTGCCGCATGGGCATCTGCAATACCTGCGTGTGCGGCAAGGCGTCCGGTGTCACCCGGCACACCCTGACCGGCGACTACGCCGATGAACCGGCCACGCAAGTGAAGCTGTGCGTCAACAGCGCCAGCACCGACCTGATCCTGGAGCTCTAAGCATGTCTTCCGTGCATAACCGCGCGTTGTCGCCTACCGAACTGGATGCGTTCGGCAATGAACTCGATGCAGTGCGTGCGCGCCAGCTGGCCACGCTGGGGGCGGCCGACGCGCGTTACATCCGCCGCGTGGTGGCCGGCGTGCGCTGGACCGGCGTGGCCGGCCGCGCGCTGCTGTTCCTGGGTGCTTTCGTGCACAGCGTGCTGATTCCGGCGTGGATCGCCGGCGTGGTGCTGCTGGCGTTGTCCAAGATCCTGGAAAACATGGAGCTGGCGCACAACGTCATCCACGGCCAGTACGACTGGATGGGCGACCCGCAGCTGCAGGGCAGCACCTACGAGTGGGACATCGTCGGCACCGCCGACAACTGGCGCAAGACCCACAATTTCCGCCACCACACCTACACCAACGTGCGCGGGCTGGACGACGACATCGGCTACGGCCTGCTGCGCATTTTCCCGGAACAGCGCTGGCGCCCGTTCTACCTCACCCAGCCGGTGGTGGCGGTGGTGTTCGCGTTGCTGTTCGAATGGGGCATCGCCATCCAGGACCTGCGCCTGGGCCGCTGGTTCGCCGGCAAGATCACCTTCCGCCAGCTGCTGGCGCAGGCGCGCCCGGTGGGCCGCAAGATGGGCAAGCAGATGTTCAAGGACTACCTGCTGTTCCCGGCGCTGGCCGGCCCGTTCTTCCTGCCGGTGCTGCTGGGCAACGTGGTGGCCAACCTGATCCGCAACGTGTGGACCTACGTGATCATCTTCTGCGGCCACTTCACCGCCGACGCCGAGACCTTCCCCAAGGAATGCGTGCGCGACGAAAGCCGGGGCCACTGGTACCTGCGCCAGCTGCGCGGCTCGTCCAACCTGACCGGCGGCAAGCTGATGAACGTCATGTCGGGCAACCTCAGCCACCAGATCGAACACCATTTCTTCCCGGACATCCCGGCCAACCGCTACGCTGCCATCGCGGTGGAAGTGAAAGCGATCTGCGCACGCTACGGCCAGCACTACAACACCGGCTCGTTGCCGAAGCAGTTTGGCCAGGTAATGTGGCGCATCGTGCGGCATGCCTTCCCGAGCCGCCCGGTGCGCACCAAGGCCGTTGCCGTCAACGCTCAGCCACTGCCGCAGCAGGGCTGAGCCGGAAGGCCGGGGCACCGGTCAGAGCTGCTGCTCCCACTGCAGCCGCCACAGCGGCGCGCCCGATCTGCGCTGCTGCAGTTGCTGCCGCCCCTGCGCATCCCACAGGACCTGGCCGGACACCAGGTCCTGCCGCAGCAGATTGTTGGCGCTGAGCCGGAGCTTGGTGCGCGGCCCCAGCGTCCACAACGCATACAGGTCCAGCTCGCGCTGGTAGGCATCGATGTCGATCTGTCCGCTGCTGATACGCACCGGACCGCCACTGCGGTAGCTGTAGTTCAGCCCCGTCGTCCAACGCGGGTTGATCCGGTAGTCGGCGCCCAGCGAACCGGTGAAACGCAGCTGCCCGTCCAGGCGGTTGTCGGGTCCGGGCACATCCGCCACGCGCGACCAGTTGCGCGTGGCATTGAGGCGGAACGACACGTCCGGTGCGTTGGCCAGGAACCGCGCCAATGCCACTCGCGCGTCCATTTCCACTCCCCAGCTGGTAGCATCGCCTGCGTTGCGCGGTGTTGCGACCCAGCGCCCGTCCTGCGCGGTGGTTTCGGTGCGCACCACGTCCTGGATGCGCCGTGCGTAGGCCCCCAGGCTGAGTTCGGTGCCGTCCTTGCCGTGGGTTTCGTAGGCGATATCCACGCCGGTGGCCAGCTCCGGGCGCAATGCCGGGTTGCCCTGCTCGTCAGGGTTCAGCGGCCGGTTGTTGGTCGAGGTGTACGGGCGCGGGATCAGCGAGGCCAGCGTCGGGGACTTGTACGTGCGGCTCAGCGCCACGCGCAGCTGGTCGTCGCGGGTACCCGGCAGCTTCCACAGGGACTGCAGCACCGGCGACAGCACGCTGTCGCGCTGCCGGATGGCGGCAAAGCCACTACCGGCGCTGCGGATGTCGATGGTTTCCCAGCGCAGCCCCAGGTACATCGACCAGCGTGGGCCGAGCTGCAGGTCGTCCTGCCCATACACGGCCATGCGCCGGATGCGCGCATCGAAGGCGAGATCGCTGATGCTGCCGGCATCGCCCGCGATGGGCCGCAACTGCTGCAGGCGGGCTTCATCGCGACCGTCGAGGCTGCCTTCCCAGCCAACTTCCAGCGTATGTCGGCCGTGCGTGGGCAGCGCGTATTTCCCGGTGCTGTTGACGTTGTGCACGCGCAGGCGCGCGTCGGTATGGTCGTCCAGGTTCTGCTGGCCATCGGTACCGACGCCTTGCTCGCGGTAGCGGTAGTCTTCACGGTTGCCGCCTGCGGCAAGCCGCGTGGTGAAGCTGCCGCCGACAGCGAAGGGATGGGTCCAGCCTGCGCTGCCGCTGAGTTGTCCCACCGCGATGCGCGTGCGTTGCCGGTAGCGGACCTGCGCCAGCGGCGGCCCCAGCCAGGTGTCCCAGGCGATGTCGGTGCTGCGCTGGAAGCGGCTGGCGTCGGCCAGCGCCTGCAACGTCAGGGTGTCGCCATTGTCGAGGCTGAGCTCCACGCTGGGCGCAAGCGACACCGCCTGGCGAGATCCCGTCGCCCGCAACCGGCTGCTGCGCAGCACGTCCGGCTGCCCGTCAGGGCCATACGCTGTTTCCAGGGCCTGCTGCTCCACCAGGAACGCGCGGCGCGACGCGCTGACAGCCACCGACTGGCTGCGGTGTGCCTGGCGACGGCTGCGCTGCCAGGTCAGCGACGGTGCGCTGCGCGCGTTGGACAGCCCCCACGCCAGCGCCAACGATTCGGCCTCCTTGCGTGCACCGGCGACCAGCACGATGTTGAGCGTGCCGGCGATTGCTTCGGTGCGCTGGTCGGCGGTGGGCGCGCGCAGGATTTCGACCCGTTCGACCATCTCCGGGCTCAGTGCGTCCAGGTCGAACCCCAGCGGTGCCTTCTGCCCGTTGATCAGGATCTGCGTATAGCCGGCGCCCAGTCCGCGCAGCGACAGTGTGCCGCTGCGGCCAGGCGCGCCCTGGCCGACGCTGATTCCCGGCAGCCGTTTGAGCGCATCCAGCAGGGCCGGATCGCCGTACTGACGCAACTGCGTGGCATCGATCACGATCCGCGTGGCGGTGTCATCGCGACGCGCCTGGTAGTGCGCCGCCTGTACCTGCACGGTGTCCAGTTCGGTGGGGGGCGCGGTGCCGTCGTCGTGGGCGGTCGATTGGGCCCAGGCAGCCGGGGCGATGCACAGCGGCAGCAGCAGGAACGGACGGCAGGTGGCGGGCAGGGGCATGCGGGCGATCCAGGAGGGGCCGTGGCGGCCGTGGGTCAGGCAACAGCTGTCCCTCCTGCGACCAGGAAGACCAGATGCAACGGGAAGCAACGCGGTGGAGCGGGTCAGCGGCTCATGGCAGGCGACGCTGCGGGTCGATGCGTTCGCCGTTGAACAGCATCTCCATGTGCAGGTGCGGGCCGGTCACCCGGCCGCTGCGGCCGGTGCGGGCGATCGGATCCCCGCTACGCACCTGCTGGCCCACCTGCACATCGGTGCCGTCCAGGTGGGCGAACAGGGTCTGCCAGCCATTGCCGTGGTCCAGCACCACCACGGTGCCGTACTGCGCGCCGCCCGGATAATCCGGCGTGGCGGCCACCACGGTGGCGTCGGCCGGGGCCAGTACCGGCGTACCGACGCGTGCGCCGAAATCGGTGCCGCGGTGCGCGCGCTGGCGGATGCCGCCTGCATCGCCGTAGTGCCCGGTGATACGCGATTGCGCCAGCGGGGCGGCAAAACGCATGGTGGCCGCGGCCAGCAGCGACGCTTCAGGGGTTGCACGCGCAGGCGAAGCGGCGATGGCCACGATGCCCAATGGAAGCGGCGTGGCGGCGGTACCTGCCTGGACCAGCACCAGCATCGCGCCAATCCCCAGTGCACCGGCGCCGAGCAGGGTGCGCGCAGCCAGTGGCAGCGTGCGTCCGGCATCGCCGCCGAGCATGTGCTGGATGCGCAGCCGGTGGCCGGCGGCGTCGCGATGGGTCAATGCGCTGGGCGATGCCGGCGTTGCGCCATGGCCGGCCATGCGCAACGCCTGCAGGTAGGCGGCGGCAAAGTCACGCCGCGCGGTGTCGTCGCTCCCCAGCGCCAGCGCGTCGCACCGCAGTTCGACGGCCATCTGCACGCGCGCGGTGATGCGGCGCACGAACGGGTTGAACCACAGCACTGCGTCCACCACCGCCATCGCGCCGGCCCGCTGCGGATCGCGACGGGCAAGGTGGGCCGCTTCATGGCCCAGTACCAACCGCAGTTGGCGATCGCTGAACACCTGCAGCGCGGTGGCAGGCAGCACGATGGTCGGGCGTGGCCAGCGCACGGCGAACGGGCTCACGGCGTGTTGGGTGAGGCGTATGCGGATGCCCTGCCGGGCAAGCTGGCCGGCGTAGTCGCGGCTGGCTGCGCCACGCCACGCAGCCGGCGGCACAGACGGCGCGGCGCGTGCGATCCGCGCCACCGCCAGGGTGCCGCGCAGCAGGCTTAGCAGCGCGATGCCGGCACCGGTCAGATAGGCCGCCCACAGCACCTGCGCGAGCGTTGGCCAGCCCAGCCGGGGGGCCGCGGTGATGCCTGTCGTAATGGCCGGGCCGCCGGCGTCCAGATCCAGTGCGATGGGGAGCGCCAACGGCGAGGGCAGCGCGGCGACCTGCGACGGTGCCGCCACCGCCAGCGCCATCGCCAGCAACGGGGGCAGCACGGCCAGCAGCCAGAGACACAGCCAGTAGCGCGTGGCGGCCGCGGAAAGCTGCAGCCATCGGTGCAACGCGTTGCCTACGCCCCATGCCAGGCCAGCGCAGAGCAGGCTGCCCAGCAGGTGCACCAGCGCCGGATCCGGCAACGGCAGGCTCATGGCTGCGGCTCCTGGTCGGGGTCGGGATCACGGAGCAGGGCGTCCAGTTGCTGCAGTTCGGTCTCGCTCAACAGGCGGCTGTCGGCGAAGGCCTGCATCGGCAGGCCACCGTCGATTTCCAGCACGCGGCGGGCGAAGTCCGCGCTCAGGGCGGCCAGGGTGGCCACCTTGCCCACCTTGGCCCGGTACACGTTCAGACCGTGCTCGGCGCTCTCATCGACCAGCCCCTTGTCGACCATGCGCTCCAAGGTCTTGCGCGTGGACGAGTACGACCAATCCAGCGTGGCGGCAACGCCGTTGTGCAACTCGCGCGCACTGCAGGCGCTGTTGCGCCAGAGGCATTTGAGCAGTTCCAGCTCGGCGTTCGAAGGGGTGGGCACACGCGCCATGGCGACACCAGCATCAAGGAGTGGTGTCGCAAGTGTGCGACAAGTGTCGCATGCCCCGCAAGAGGGTCAGTCCTCGAGTCCCATCTTCCCCTCGGCCAGCGGCACCCGGCTGCCGTCAAGCAGGCCGCGGCTGAGCACCCCGTCCTCGATGAACAGCAGTTCGCCGTTCTCGCCGTTCTTGATGCTGCTGTCGATGGCGATGATGCGGTCGCCGTGGAACGTGCTCACGTGCGGCATCGAGGTATGCCCCACCACGATGCGCTTGAGCTCCAGCTGGGTGAGCAGCGCATCGACCTGGGCGGTGTCCAGCTGCCCGTCGAAGTAGCCGCGGTACCAGATCGGGCTGGTCTTGCCGTCGAACAGGCGCGCCGTGTCCGGCGCTGCCTTGACCTGATCGCGCGGCAGCCCCACGGCTGCCTGGTACATGGTGTTGGTGGCGTCCATGCCGCGCACCAGGTCCAGGTTCTCCGGTGCGATGCCACCGTGCAGGAACAGCGTGTCGCCGATCTTCAGCATGACCGGGCGGGTGCGCAGCCATTGTCCGATCACCGAATCCGGCCCGTACAGCGCGGGGTAGCTGCGGCCCAGCAGCTGCGCGCTCCTGAGGTATTTTGGATTCACGTAGCGCAGGTCGTCGTAGAGCACCATCGTTTCGTGGTTGCCCAGCACGAAGTGCACCGCGCCGCCGGCCGCGCGGGCCTGCTGCTGCAGGCCGTACAGCAGCCAGAACGCTTCGGTCACCTGCGGGCCGCGGTCGAACACGTCCCCGGCCACCACCAGGGTGGCATCGCCGAGCGACCACTGGTCGCGCGCATCGATCACATGGTGGGCGCGCAGTAGCCGGACCAGCAGGTCGTACTGGCCGTGGATGTCCGACACCGCGACGATGCGCGGCGTGGCCGGATACTGCGCCACCTCGGCGGTGCGCGGCGGCAGCACGGTCACAGGGTGCGGGTAGCCGCACTCGGGCACCACCTGCGTGGTATCGCCGCGGGCCGGCAGCGTACGGTGCACAATGTGGTCGTTGCAGATCCACGTGGCCTCGTGGCCCTTGGCGGTAACGAACACGTACGGACCATCCGCATCGACGTGCTCGGCCGGTGCGGCCACCTCGCGCGCGCTGGTGGTGAAAGCGGCCAGCAACAGCAGGCAGGGAAACAGCGCGTGCATCGCGCGCAGGGTACGACAGGCAGGCATCGGCGGCGTCCGGGTAAAGAAGGCGTGCGCAGGCGCACGGGATGATCCTACGCCGCGGCGCATGCGTCGGGCATGCGCCGTTGGTACCGATGGATGTGCAGGAACAGGCGGTTGGCGGGTCACTCAGCCGCGCTGCAGGGCCTGGCGGCCGGGCGCCTCCGGCATCGCATCGTCGGCCAGCACCACACGATTGCGGCCGCGCTTTTTGGCCTGGTACATCGCCGCATCGGCACGCGCCATCAACCGCTCATAGTCCGGGTGGCCATCGTGCGCTGCCACGCCGATGCTGGCGGTCAACGCCAACGCGGTGCCATCGGCCAGCTGCGCCGGGGTCTGTGCGATCTGCCGGCGCAGGTTCTCGGCAATCACCTCGGCCTGCGCCGCAGTGGCCGCCACCAGCACCACCACGAACTCCTCGCCGCCATAGCGGAACAGGTAGTCGCTGCCGCGCGTCAGTTGGCCGAGCAGGGCTGCCACGTGCTGCAGGGCGCGGTCGCCGCCGTCGTGGCCGTGCGCATCGTTGATCGCCTTGAAATGATCCAGGTCCAGAAGCAGGATCGAGAACGGCGTACTGGCCGAGGTGGCCAGTTCGATCTCACGGCGCAGCACGGTGGGCAGGAAGCGCCGGTTGAGCAGGTTGGTCAGGGCATCACTGCCTGCGTCGAGTTCGCCGATCCGCTCGAACAGCATGCCCATCAGCGTGCGGATGCGCGCCAGCTGCTCGCGGATGCCCTGCAGTGCGCCGAAGCGCGCGCCAACATCGGCATGGGCCAGGGCGGCGTGCAGTTGTGCGTCCACCTGCGCCACCAGCGCGCCCACCTGTGCGGTTTCGCTGCTTTCGCCAAAACTGGGAATGCCCTTGTGGGTGAACCACAGGCCGAAGTCGGAATGCGCCAGGTCGACGGTGTCGGCGTCGGTGGCCTGGCTGGCAATGGCGTACAACAGCGCGTTTTCCCAATCCAGCAGCAACGCGCGCTGGCGTTCGCGTTCGGTGCTCACGTTCTGCACCAGCGAAAACAGCCGGTACGCCGCATCGGTGCGCGAGGAGCGCTCGCGTGCATGCGTGTAGGCCAGGGTCATGCCCTCCAGGGCGATGTCCACCGACGCACTCAGGCAGCTGATGGCCTCGAAGGCCACGTGGCTGTTCGGCGCGTCGGCGACAATCTGCGCGAACAGGCGCTGCTTGAGCACGCGCGTGCCGCGCGTGACCAGATCCACCGGGATGCCCACGCGCGCATGCACGTCGCCGATCACCCGCTGCGCCGCCACCAGTGCGGCGATGCTGTCGGGCGTGGCCGTCAGCAGCTGGGTCAGCCAGCGCTGCATGGCCGGCTTCAAGCGCAGGCGCACCTGGTCGTGGGACAGGAAGCGGCTGGCACGCGGGTCCTCCAGCAGCACGTCATAGAAGTGATGGGCCAGGTCGGGCGGCGACCGGGCTGCCAGGTCGGCCAGCAGCGCGGCCGCGTCGGGGCTGGTGGCCTGCAGGGTCTGCTGCCATGCATCGGCCAGTGGCCGGCTGGCCTCATCCAGGTTTGGAACGATATCCACGATGGTTGCTCTTCCCGCCACACAGGCCGTCGAAGGTTAACGGCCGCGCGTGGCTGTAATGAAGTTACAGAATGAACGCGAGCCCAAGTGTAATAGTCTCCGGCGCATCGCCTGCTTACTCTGCGCGCATTGCAACGGAGATACCTTCATGGGTCACGACCACGATCACCTGCCCAGCGAAATCCGCCACGAAAAACCCTTGTGGTGGGCGCTGGGCCTGACCACGACCTTCCTGCTGGTGGAAGTGGCGGGCGCGTTCTGGACCAACAGCCTGGCGCTGCTGTCCGACGCGGCGCACATGGCCACCGATACCCTCGCATTGATGATCGCGCTGGTGGCGGTGCGGCTCAGCCGCCGCCCGCCGGATGCCAAGCGCACCTACGGCTACGCACGTCTGGAAGCGCTCGGCGCGATGGTCAACGGCGGCATGCTGTTCGTGGTGGCCGGCTACATTCTCTGGGAAGCCATCGAGCGGTTCCGCCAGCCGCAGGAGATCGCCTCCACCGGCATGCTGGTGATCGCAGCCGTCGGCCTGGGCATCAACCTGATCTCGATGCGCCTGCTGCGCGCCGGCAGCGGCGAAAGCCTCAACGTGAAGGGCGCCTACCTGGAAGTCTGGGCCGACATGCTCGGGTCGGTCGCGGTGATCATCGGCGCGCTGCTGATCCGCTGGACCGGCTGGAAGATGATCGATCCGATCCTGGCGGTGCTGATCGGCCTGTGGGTGCTGCCGCGCACATGGGTGCTGATGCGCGAGGCCATCAACGTGCTGCTTGAAGGCGTGCCCAAGGGCACCGACCTCGCGGCGGTGCGCACGGCGTTGGGCGCGCAGGACGGCGTGGTCGATGTGCACGACCTGCACGTGTGGGCGCTGGCATCAAGCACGCCGGCGTTGACCGCACACGTGGTGATGGCCGACGGCGTGGATGCCGATGCGCTGCGCCGCGCGCTGACCACCACGCTGCATGACCGGTTCGAGATCGAGCATGTGACCCTGCAGATCGAAGCGGATCACTGCGGCGACAGCTGCAGCGTGGGCAGCCCCAAGGCGGGCGATGCGCATGCCGGCCATGATCATGGCGACCACGCCCACGGCCATGCCGACCACGCGCATGCCGTGACCGACGGCCGCCGCACCGGGCCGGACGCGCAGGGCCACCACGGCCATCCCCATCCCTGAACCGGGCCGGGTGCGGGGCAGGGCAGGCTTGCCGCTACAATGCGGGTCTGCCTTGCCATCTGTCGGAGATACTGCAGTGACCCGGAAACTCGTACTGTTGCGCCACGGCCAGAGCCAGTGGAACCTGGACAACCGCTTCACCGGTTGGGTGGACGTGGAACTGACCGAACAGGGCCGCCGCGAGGCCGCCGCCGCCGGCCGCCTGATGCGCGAAGAAGGGCTGCAGTTCGATGTGGCGCATACCTCGGTGCTGAAGCGCGCCATCCACACCCTGCAGGGTGCATTGGCCGAGCTGGACCAGGACTGGCTGCCGGTGAGCAAGAGCTGGCGCTTGAACGAACGCCATTACGGCGGGCTGCAGGGCCTGGACAAGGCCGAGACCGCCGCCAAGCACGGCGAGGACCAGGTCAAGATCTGGCGCCGCTCTTACGACATTCCGCCGCCGGCGATGGACGTCGAAGACCCGGGCCATCCGATCCACGACCGCCGCTACGCCGGCCTGGACCGCAACGCGCTGCCGGGCACCGAATCGCTGGCCACCACGCTGGACCGCGTGCTGCCGTACTGGTTCGACGCGATCGCCCCGCAGCTGAAGGACGGCAAGACTGTGCTGGTGACCGCGCACGGCAATTCGCTGCGCGCGCTGTACAAGTACCTCAACAATGTCTCGCAGGAAGCCATCCTGGAGCTCAACATCCCGACCGGCATTCCGTTGCTGTTCGAACTCAACGACGACCTGACGGTGCAGTCGTTCCGCTACCTGGGCGACCCGGAAGCGGCCCGCAAGGCCGCCGAAGCGGTGGCCAACCAGGGCAAGGCGAAGTAACAACGAAAGGCCGGCGCAAGCCGGCCTTTTCTTTACCCCCGCCGGTAGAGCCACCCCATGGGTGGCTGCACGCGATGCAGGGGTCACGCACAGCCACCCATGGGGTGGCTCTACCCCCTCGGGATGCCGGTTGCCTACACACCGCATCTCCACAGGGTTCTGCCTTCCGCCGGTAGAGCCACCCCATGGGTGGCTGCACGCGATGCAAGGGGTCACGCACAGCCACCCATGGGGTGGCTCTACCCGGGCGGGGGGGGGCGTTGGCCGGCTGACGTTCGCCGTCAGCAGTCGTAGCCCCAATCCTCTACCGTGACACTGCAGCCCAGCAGCGCGGCCAGCGCATCCTGCTGCGCGAGCAATCCATCCAGCGTCGCCTGCTGGAACGTGGGGCTGCCCAGTGCACTGATCACGCCCTGTTCGGCCGTGGACACGAACAGGGTGACGAAGCCACGGGCTTTGGCCGGTTTCATGATGCCGATGCCAGCACCTACCAGCGGGAAGGGGAGGATCAGGTTCTGCGCGTTCTGGCTGAACCCCACCAGGCCGGCCTCCGCGACGGACCAGGCCAGCAGATGCGCGCGCGGCGCGGTCGCGATCTGTGCGGCTACGGCGTCGGGCAGGTGTTCATCACCGACCAGGCGGTCGGTGTACAGGTGCAGCGGATCCGGCTGCGTGGTGGAAAGTGTGAGGTGCTTCATCCTTGGCGATGGTACCGATCTTTCCAGTGCGTGCGCCGGCCCCCCCCCACCTGTGACCTTTGGCCGGTCCCCGCCATCGCCGCAGCGGCTACGCTGGGTGATTCGCCGTTGGAGACTCGCCATGAACGTCCGCAACCTGGTCCCGCTGGGCCTGACCCTCGCCATCGCCGCCTCGTTGGCCGCATGTGGCAAGCATGACACCGCGCCTGCCGCGTCCGCCGATGCGGCCACGCCGGCGTTTGATCAGTCGCAGATCAAGACCGCGCTGATCTCGCTCAACAGCGCCGACCTGGACCCGTCGATCGCCGCGTGCACGGACCTCAACGGCTTCGTCAACAGCAAGTGGCTCACCGCCAACCCGGTGCCCAACGACCAGACTACCTGGGGCAGCTTCGAAATCCTGCGCGAGCGCTCGCTGGAAGTGCAGCATGCATTGGTGCAGCAGGCCGCCGCCAGCAAGCCCAAGGCCGGTTCGGTGGAAGCCAAGATCGGTGACATCTGGCGCACCGGCTCGGATGAGGCCAAGATCGAAGCGGCCGGCATTACCCCGCTGCAGCCGCAGCTGGACAAGATCGCCGCGCTGAACGACACCGCCGCCATCACCCAATACCTGCGCGACAGCCAGGCGCAGGGCCAGGGCGTGCTGTTCTCGCTGTCGGCCAATGCCGACTACAAGGATTCGGCCAACGTCATCGCCTACGTCGGCCAGGGCGGACTGGGCCTGCCGGAGAAGGGCTACTACATCGATGATGCGCAGGCCAAGATCCGCGACGCATACGTGGCCTACATCGCGCAGGCACTGACCCTGTCCGGCGTGGATGCCGCGCAGGCCAAGACCCAGGCCAAGGCCGTGCTGGACTTTGAAACCCGCCTGGCCAAGGCCTCGCTGTCGCGCATCGAACTGCGCGATCCGGCCAAGCGCTACAACCCGGTCAGCGCTGCTGAAGCCGACACGCTCACCCCGAACTTCAGCTGGACCGCGCTGTTTGACACCCTGAAGGTGCCGGCCGCGCAGAAGTTCTCGCTGGCCCAGCCGGCGTTCTTCACCGAAGTGGACAAGATGCTTGCCGATGTGCCGGCCAGCACCTGGCAGGCCTACCTGCGCTTCCACACCATCGATGATGCGTCGCCGTACCTGAGCAGCGCGTTCGAGAAGGCCAACTTCGACTTCTACAGCACCACCCTGCGTGGCCAGAAGGAAATGCAGCCGCGCTGGAAGCGGGTGCTGGAGTCGGTCAATGGCGCGATCGGCGAAGGCCTCGGCCAGCTGTACGTCAACGCGGTGTTCCCGGCCGACTCCAAGGTGCAGATGCAGCACCTGGTGGAAAATCTCTCGGTGGCGCTGAAGGCGCGCCTGGAGAAGCTGGAGTGGATGGGCGAGGACACCCGCAAGAAGGCGCTGGAAAAGTGGGCCAGCTTCACCCCGAAGATCGGCTACCCGGACAAGTGGCGCGACTGGTCGGGCTATGAAACCAACGCCGACAGCTACCTGGGCAACATGCAGGCCGCGCGCGCGTTCAACTACCGCTACATGTTGAACAAGATCGGCAAGCCGGTGGACAAGACCGAGTGGGGCATGACCCCGCAGACCGTCAACGCCTACTACAACGCCACCAAGAACGAGATCGTGTTCCCGGCTGCCATCCTGCAGGCGCCGTTCTTCGACGCCAAGGCGGATCCGGCGTTGAACTACGGCGGCATCGGCGCGGTGATCGGCCATGAAATGATGCACGGCTACGACGACTCGGGCAGCCAGTTCGCGGCCAACGGCAACTTCGACAACTGGTGGACCGACAGCGACCGCAAGGCCTTCACCGGCCGCACCGACCAGCTGGTGGCACAGTTCGACGGCTATGAATCGCTGCCGGGCGTGAACGTGAAGGGCAAGCTTACCCTGGGCGAGAACATCGGCGACCTGGGCGGCCTGACCGTGGCCTACGACGCGCTGCAGATGGCGTTGAAGGAAGACCCGAAGGCCAACGTGGCCGTGGACGGTCACAGCCAGGACCAGCGCTTCTTCATGAACTGGGCCACCGTGTGGCGCCGCAACTTCAACGAAGGCGAGCTGCGCGTGCGTCTGAACACCGACCCGCACGCCCCGGCCAACTTCCGCGCCAATGGCGCACCGTCCAACATGCCGGCTTATGCCAAGGCGTTCGAGTGCAAGGCGGGCGATGCGATGGTGCGTGCCGACGACAAGCGTGTCGTGATCTGGTGATCACAGCGCGTTGAGTGGAACAGGACACCGCCCAACGTCGTACTGTCAGTTCAACAAGAACGCCGCGATCCCACTCGGGATCGCGGCGTTTTTTGGTTCTAGCGATCTCCGATGTGGACGGGCACACCAGATCTACGGCCTGCCATATCTACAAAGAAGGAGTCGAACCCGCACACTACGCGTGGTTCAAATTCGCCTCGAACACTTCGCCATCCTCGATGTAGAGCTGAACTGCATTGTCCGACGCCAGTCGAATGTCCAACACCCAGACTTGCGGAGCACCGGCCAGCGCCTCGCAGAGCTCGGCCGTGACCATCTCTACCGGTCCACCTGACATCTTCTCTCGAAGTTCGTTCAGCGCCGTCGCTGACGCCATTCCCGATGGCACATCCATATGCACTACGTGCCAAAGCTCATCGGATCGAAAGTTGCACTTTAGTGTGTCAACTACGGCGTTCCCTGTAATTGGAAATCCCCAAACCATTTCTGTCATGACTTTCAACCTCCGTTAAGCGGTCGTGCTGGTCCACGTGAAGGCGTACCTCCTGTAGCGCTCGGTTCATGGGGATGTTCGTGCGGGTTCGTATGATTACCCGGTCGGCCGTGATCAGTAAAATCAATCGTCTTAACTGGCCTCCCGCTGCCATCAAATTCTCTGGCCTGATCGTACTTTCCGTTTCTGCCGTCGTGCTGGCCACGTTGCGTGTGAGGCCCTTTCCCGTTCGCGTACCGGTACCGATTGAATTGCTGAATTGGCCTCTGGTATGCCGTGACAGGATCTGTCGATAGGAACATGCCCAATTGCGGATCCATGTAGCGCTGCTGCATGTAACTCAGCCCGGTAGCCGAGTCGCTGACATGCCCCGCGTACCCGGGCCCATCCCTGGTCTGCTCGCCCACAACGACGCCATAAGGCTCGTAGTCAGCGCTTAACTACGTTGCCGCTTGCGTCCGATTGCGTCACTACCGACCCCAGTGCGTCGGTATGGATATAGGTGACTGTCTGTGCGCCTGCGTTTGGCAGCACACCAACGCAAATCAACAGCACGAACCACTGCCAAGTGCCTGCCGCACCCAATTTTCGAACAGAACCTTCAATTTCCATGAAACTAATAGGCACACCGCCTGCAGCTCTTGCGAACCTGCGCATCCTTCCAATCCCTGAAAGAGCCTTGAAGCAAGGCGTGGCATTCATGGCACAGGACGGGAGTTCTCGGAATCGGAGTGCGAGGAGGAGGCCAAAGGTGGCAATGGCCGTCGAATTCAGTGCGGAGCGACGTGGCGACCCCTGTCAAACCACGGCCATTCCGTCGCGTGCGTGCGGCCAGCCCGTGTGCGTCAGGCCAGCGCCGGTTCGCGCCGCAGCAGGTCCTGGAAGGCACCCAGCAGGTAGGCGTCGATCATGCCGCCGGACGCGTCGTCCAGGATGCGCATGACCCGGCCGCGCTCCATCGCATCGCGATACGGGCGGTCGCTGGTCATCGCGTCCCAGGCGTCGACGATGGTGAGGATGCGCGCGCCCAGCGGAATGCGCTCGCCGCGCAGGCCGTCGGGGTAGCCGCTGCCGTCGAAGGCTTCGTGGTGCGCGCGGATCAGGCGGGCCACGTCGGCGGCGTCGGCGCGCCCGGTGGCCAGGAAAATGCGTTCGCCGTGTTCGGGGTGTTGGCGCATGATCGCCTGCTCGGCGTGGTCATGCCGCCCGGGACTGAGCAGCACGTCGTCGGGAATGCCGATCTTGCCGATGTCGTGGAAGCAGGCGGCCAGTTCGATCTGGTCGCACTGATCAGGGGCCAGGCTGCAATGCCGGGCCAGCGAGCGGGCCAGCAGGCCGACGCGGTCGCAGTGGTGGCGGGTGTAGGCATCGCGCAGCTGCAGCGACATCGACAACGCGTCGATGGAGCAGCCCAATGCGGCGGGGGAGGCGTAGGGGGAGTGATCGGTCACGGGAAATACTGGCCACGCTCCCGGTCGCCGAAGCGACCGGGAACGGCGGAATCAATGCCTCTGCAGCTGGATGCCGTGCTTCTTGGCGTACGCATCCTGCGCCGCGTCCAGGGCCTGCATTTCCGTATCGATACGGTTGCCGACGGTCTGCAGCTTCTCGGCCAGCGGCATGACCTGCTCCTTGGTCTTGTCGGCCGGCAGCGCGGCCATTTCCACCAGGATGCCGAACATCTCTTCGGCGCTCTGCACGTAGGCGCGCAGCTTCTGGTGCACGTCCTTGGCATCCTCGTCCGGCGGCATCTGGTCGATGCGGGTCAGGTACTGCTGCATCTCGGTGCGGGCACGTTCCAGGCCGGGCTTGAGCGTGTCCAGGCCCTCACCGGTGGCCAGCGCCTTCTGCAGCGGCTCGCTCTTGTTGCCGACGGTCCACTCCTGCACGGTGCTGGCAGCGCCGTTCCAGAAGGCGACGTTCTCGGTGAGGTATTCGCTGGCGCTCATGCCACTGCCACTGCCACCGCAGGCGCTCAACAGGCCGAGGCTGGCAGCCAGCAGCAGGGTACGGAATCGTTTCAAAGCAACTCTCCTTGTCGCGGGCAGAGAACAGGCGAAAAACCCTCCGGCCCGCAGAAGCGGAGGGTCACAGGGGAAGCGGGGATCAGCGTGGCGACAGGGTCAACAACAGGGCCTTGGCCGCGCTGAAACGGTCTTCGGGCAACGGCAGCGGGTGCTTGATGCGCAGCTTGTCCGGGCCGTCCATGGTGTACAGCTTGGGCTGCTTCTGGATCATCTGGATGACCGCCATCGGGTCGATGGCCGGCTTGGCCTCGAACACGATGCGCCCGCCATTCTCGCCCAGCTCCAGCTTGCGCACGCCCAGCACGTTGGCCTGGAGCTTGAGTTCGGCGATGGCGAACAGGTGCTTGGCCGGGTCGGGCAGCAGGCCGAAGCGGTCGATCATCTCCACCTGCAGCTCGCGCAGTTCATCGGTGTCGCGCGCGCTGCTGATGCGCTTGTACAGGGTCAGGCGGGTGTGGACGTCGGGCAGGTAGTCGTCGGGAATGAGCGCGGGCACATGCAGTTCAACCTCGGCACCGCGCACTTCTTCGCCGGCATCCAGGTCGGGCAGCTTGCCCAGGCGGATGCTGCGCACCGCGCGTTCCAGCAGTTCGGTGTACAGGCTGAAGCCCACCTCGGCCATCTGGCCGCTCTGGTCTTCGCCGAGCAGTTCGCCGGCACCGCGGATTTCCAGGTCGTGGGTGGCCAGGGTGAAGCCGGCGCCCAGTTCGTCCATCGAGGCGATCGCATCCAGACGCTTCTGCGCGTCGGGGGTCATCGCGCGCTTGTCCGGCACCACCAGGTAGGCATAGGCGCGGTGGTGCGAACGACCCACGCGACCGCGCAGCTGGTGCAGCTGGGCCAGGCCGAAGCGGTCTGCGCGGTTGATGATGATGGTGTTGGCGTTGGGGATGTCGATGCCCGATTCGATGATCGTGGTCGACAGCAGCACGTTGTAGCGCTGCTTCTGGAAGTCCAGCATCACCCGTTCCAGCTCGCGCTCGGGCATCTGCCCGTGCGCGATGCCGATGCGGGCCTCGGGTACCAGTTCGGCCAGGTCGCGCTGCATGCGGCCGATGCTTTCCACGTCGTTGTGCAGGAAGTACAGCTGGCCACCACGGGCCAGCTCGCGCTGGAACGCTTCGCGCAGCAGCGCGTTGTCCCAGGCGGTGATGAAGGTCTGTACCGCCAGCCGGTTCGGCGGCGGGGTGGCGATGATCGACAGGTCGCGCAGCCCGGCCATGGCCATGTTCAAGGTGCGCGGGATCGGGGTGGCGGTGAGCGTGAGCAGGTGCACGTTGGCGCGCATCGCCTTCAGCGCTTCCTTCTGGCGCACGCCGAAACGCTGCTCCTCGTCCACCACCACCAGGCCCAGGTCCTTGAACTTCACGTCCGGCTGCAGCAGGCGGTGGGTGCCGATGATGACGTCGATGGTGCCGGCGGCCACTTTCTCCAGCTCGGCCTTGATTTCCTTGGTGGTCTTGAAGCGCGACAGCACTTCCACGCGCAGCGGCCAGTCGGCGAAACGGTCGCGGAAGTTGCGGTAGTGCTGCTCGGCCAGCAGCGTGGTCGGCACCAGCACGGCCACCTGCTTGCCGGCGCTGGCGGCGGCGAACGCGGCGCGCACGGCGACTTCGGTCTTGCCGAAGCCGACATCGCCGCAGACCACGCGGTCCATCGGCTGGCTGCTGGCCAGGTCGCGCAGGGTGGCGTCGATGGCGGCCAGCTGGTCGGGGGTTTCCTCGAACGGGAAGCCGGCCGCGAACGGCTCGTACATCGAGCGGTCCACGTGCAGCGCCAACCCGGCGCGGGCGCGGCGGCGGGCCTGGATTTCCAGCAGTTCGGCGGCCACGTCGCGGACCTTTTCGGCCGCACGGCGCTTGGCCTTGCTCCACTGCTCGCCGCCCAGCGAATGCAGCGGCGCGGTCTCGGCCGATGCGCCGGAGTAGCGGCTGATCAGGTGCAGCTGCGCCACCGGCACGTACAGGCGGTCGCCCTTGGCGTATTCGATCTCCAGGAACTCGCCCGGCATGCCGCCGGCATCGAGCACGATCAGGCCGCGGTAGCGCCCCACGCCGTGGTCTTCATGGACGATCGGCGCGCCTTCGGTGAGCTCGCCGAGGTCGCGGATGATCGCTTCCGGCTCGCGCCCGACCCGGCGGCTGCGGCGGGTGGTGCCGGCACGCTCGGGGAACAGCTGGCGCTCGGTCAGCACCGCGATCTGCGGCGTGTCCAGCGCGAAACCGTCTTCCAGCGGCGCCACGGTGATCGCAAAGCGGCTGCTGGCGTCGGCCAGGAATGCGGGCAGGTCGACCACCACCGGCGGCTTCAGCTCGGCCGCCTGCAGCACTTCCAGCAGCGCTTCGCGGCGCCCGGGCGAATCGGCGGCAATCAGCACCCGGCCGGGGTAGTGGCCAATGAAGGACTTCAGTGCTTCGCCGGCCGGTGCGTCGCGCGCGGCCACCGGCAGCGGCGGCAACGGCTGGTCGCCCAGTGGCTGCGCGTCGTCGATGCGCGCGTGGTCGGCGTTCCAGATCTCGATGCGGGGCAGCGCATTGAGCGTGGTATTCAGTGTTTCCGGGCTGAGGTACAGCTCCTGCGGCGCCAGCAGCGGGCGCTCCACGTCATGGCGGCGCTGCTCGTAGCGGTTGCCGGTCTGCGCCCAGAAGGCAGCGGCCGCTTCGCCCACGCCCGCGCCGATCACCGGCAGCACGTTCGGCTGCAGGTAGTCCAGCAGGGTGGCGGTCTGGTCGAAGAACAGCGGCAGGTAATACTCCACGCCGGCCGGGGCCAGCCCGGCCTTGAGATCCTGGTACAGCGCGCTGCGCCGGGTATCCACGTCGAAGCGTTCGCGCAGGGTGGCCAGCACCCGCGACACGGCCAGGTCGTCCAGCGGGACTTCGCGGCCGGGCAGCATGCGCACCGCATCAACCTTGTCCAGCGAGCGCTGGCTTTCCGGGTCGAAGGCGCGGATCGAATCGATGTCCTCGTCCAGCAGCTCGATGCGCAACGGCGTCTGTGCGCCCATCGGGAACACGTCGAGCAGGCCGCCGCGCACGGCGAAATCGCCCGGGTCCATCACCTGCGGCACGTTGCGGTAGGCCGCCGCTTCCAGGCGCCGCTTCTCCGCATCCAGGTCCAGGCGCTGGCCGACCTTCAGGTCGAAGCTGCCGCCGATGATGTACTTGAGCGGCGCCAGCCGCTGCAGCAGGGTCTGCACCGGCACGACCACGATGCCCCGGGTGAGCGTGGGCAGCTGGTGCAGCGCGGCCAGGCGCTGGGAGATGATGTCCGGGTGCGGGCTGAAGGCGTCGTAGGGCAGGGTTTCCCAATCCGGGAACGCCACCACCGGCAGCGCGGAGGCGCCGCCCAGCAGGGTGCGCAGATCCGATTCGATCTGGTTGGCCCCGTGGTTGTCGCGTGCGATGACCAGCAGCGGCCCGTCATGGACCTCCGCGGCACGGGCGACATACCAGGCCAACGCCGTGGCCGAAGCGGGAGCGCGCCACCAGGCGCGGAGCTGGCCGGAACGGGGCAGCGGCGGAGCGGGATAGGAGGGACGTGACATGAACCGTCGATTTTAGCAGACGCCGAAGTCACGGCCGTGTCAGCCCGGCCTGTTGCCAATCGCGAGCGGGTGTCGGCCGGCACTACGGCCGGCACTCCCTCAGCTGTCGAGCTCCAGCACCATGCGCACCAACCCGGGCGTGCCCTGCGGGTGCGGCACCGGCTTGAAGCCGAGCGAAGCGGCCAGCTGCTTCATCGGCTCGTTCTCTTCGGCCACGTCGCCGTACAGGCGGTCCAGGTACTTGCCGCGCGCCCACTTGACCAGCTTGCGCATCAGCTGCCGGCCCAGCCCCTGGCCGACCAGGAAGCGGCTGACCAGGATGGCGTACTCGGCTTCGCGGGTGCCCTGGATGATCGAGGCCCGTGCCACCGCGCCGACCACGGCTTCACCGGCGGGCAGCGACTCGGCCGCCACCAGGGTGATTTCGCTCTTCGGGTTGGGGTGGGTCAGGCGCTGGGTGGTTTCCGGCGACAGCTCGGTCACCGATTGCAGGAAGCGGTCGCGGATCTCTTCGGGCCCGAACAGGCTGAAGGCCGCATGCAGCGGCGCCCCGTCTTCGGGGCGGATCGGGCGGATCAGCAGCTCGTGGCCACTGGGTGCCTTGAAAATCTCGTGCCAGGGCGGCATGCGGTTACGGGTAGCCATACCGGTGATTCCTAGGTGGTCTTCGGATTCTCGCATCCCGGGGCGCCGGTTCCGTGAACGGAACGCTCACGCCGTTCAGGGGCGCGCAAGGACGCTCATTCGGCCTGCTTGAGCCACTGCAGCCGGGTGCTGGCGCCGGCCTCGCCCAGGAACTGCTTCAGCGCCGGCATGGCCGGCGCCAGCACCTGGTCGAACTGCCAGGGCGGGTTGAGCAGCAGCATGCCGCTGCCATTGAGCCGCAGCGGCGAGTCGTCCGGCCGGATCAGCAGTTCGGCGGTGAGCACCGACTTCACCGGCAACGCGCAGGCCTTGCGCAGGAAATGCAGGATGGTGCGACGCTGCTTGATCGGGAACCAGATCGCGAAGGTGGCCTGTGGCCAGCGGCCCAGGATTTCGCTCACCGAGGCCAGAATGGCCTGGTACTCGGCGTCCTGGCCCTCGTAGGGCGGGTCGATCAGGACCAGCCCGCGGCCGATCTTCACGCCGTTGGCCTTCGGCGGCAGCAGGGCACGGTTCTGTGCATAGCCGTCGGCGTGGTAAACGCCGACCCGGCTGTCGTGGGCGAACAGCGCCTTCAGCGAGGCGGCCTCGTCGTCCTGCACCTCGCAGACCGCCATGCGGTCCTGCTCGCGCAGGGCGCGGGCGGTCAGCAGCGGCGAACCGGGGTAGCTGATCATGGCCCCGACCGGGTTGTCGGCCTGGACCGCCTTCAGGTAGCGCTCGACCACCGCCGGCAGCGTGGGCTGGGCCATCAGGCGCATCACCCCGTCCTCGGCCTCCAGGGTCTTGCGGCTTTCCTCGCTGGCCAGCAGGTAGCGGCCAGCGCCGCCGTGGGTGTCCAGCACGAAGAACGGGCTGTCCTTGCGCTTGAAGGTGTCGAGCAGGGCAAGCTGCACGATGTGCTTGAGCACATCGGCATGGTTGCCGGCATGGAAGGCGTGGCGGTAATTCATCGGCGCAGTGTACGGGGCGGCGGGCCCAGCGGCTATGCTGCGCGCATGAACCGCCCCCTGCACAACGTCCTGGTCGTCGAAGACGAAACCGCCATCGCCGACACCGTCCTGTATGCCCTGCGCAGCGAAGGCTACGGCGCCCAGCATTGCCTGCTCGGCGGCGGCGCGCTGGAGGCCCTGCGCCAGCAGACCTTCGACGTGGTGGTGCTGGACGTGGGCCTGCCGGACATGAGCGGGTTCGAGGTGTGTCGCAGCCTGCGCACCTTCAGCGAGGTGCCGGTGATCTTCCTGACTGCACGCAACGACGAGTTCGACCGCGTGCTGGGCCTGGAACTGGGCGCCGACGACTACATGGCCAAACCCTTCTCGCCGCGTGAACTGGTGGCCCGGGTGCGCGCGCGTCTGCGCCGCAGCAGCGCCCCGGCCGAGCAGGCCGGCTGGCAGCAGCACGGCCGCTTTGCGATCGACCGCGAGGGCCGTCGCATCCGCTTTGCCGAGCAGCCGCTGGAACTGACCCGCTATGAGTACGCGCTGATGGCCGCGCTGCTGCAGCGCCCGGGGTCCATCCTCAGCCGCGCCCAGCTGATGGACCGGGGCTGGGATACCGACGCCGACAGCGCCGACCGCACCGTGGATACCCACGTCAAGACGCTGCGGGCCAAGCTGCGGGCCGCAGGCGCCGACCCCGACCCGATCCGCACCCATCGCGGGCTCGGCTACGCGCTGGAGGTCTGAGCCATGCGGCTGGGCCTGAAGCTGTTCCTGGGGTTCTTCCTGATCGTGGGCATCGCCGCGTTCTTCGTGATGCGCATCTTCGTCAACGAGGTCAAGCCCGGCGTGCGCCAGGCGATGGAGTCGACCCTGGTCGATGCCGCCAACGTGCTGGCCGAGATGGCCGCCGCCGACCTCAAGGCCGGGCGCATCCGCAATGGCCCATTCGTGGCCAGCCTGGCCCGCGCGCAGCGCCGCGATCCCAAGGCGATGGTGTGGCGGTTCCCCAAGCGCACGCTGGATTACCGGGTGACCATCACCGACGCCAAGGGCATCGTGGTGTACGACTCCACCGGCCAGGGCATTGGCCGCGACAACTCGCGCTGGAACGACGTCTACCGCACCCTGCGCGGCGAATATGGCGCCCGCTCCAGCCCGGAAACCCCTGGCGACGACACGCATTCGGTGATGCATGTGGCCGCGCCGATCCATGACCCGGCCGATGCAAAGCGCCTGATCGGCGTGCTCAGCCTGGCCCAGCCCAATCGCAGCATCGACCCGTTCATTGCCGCCAGCCAGCGCGCCATCATGCAGCGGGGCGCGTGGTTGATCGGGTTGTCGGCGCTGATCGGGCTGTTGATGACGGCGTGGTTGATGCATGGCGTGAACCGGCTCAACCGCTACGCCAAGGCGGTCAGTGCCGGCGAACCGGTGCCACCGCCAAAGCCGCGCCGCGATGAGATCGGCGACCTCGGCCAGGCGCTGGAAACCATGCGCCGCAAGCTGGAGGGCAAGGCTTACGTCGAGCAGTACGTGCAGTCGCTGACCCACGAGATGAAGAGCCCGCTGGCCGCGATCCGCGGTGCGGCCGAACTGCTGCAGGAACCGTTGCCCGATGCCGACCGCGTGCATTTCGCGCGCAGCATCCAGGGCCAGGAACAGCGCCTCACCGAAACCATCGACAAGCTGCTGGTGCTGGCCGAAGTGGAGCAGCACGGTTGGCTGCAGAAACGCGAGCGCATCGAACTGGGCCCGCTGCTGCAGGCGGCCGCCAGTGCGGTGGCGATGCGCGCGCAGGCCGCCGCGGTGGCGATCGACGTGGAGGGTCCGGATGGGCTGGTCATCCAGGGCGACGGCTATCTGTTGCGCCAGGCCTTGAACAACCTGCTGGAGAATGCGCTGGCGTTCTCCAGTGCCGACAGCCGCCTGCAGTTGAGCGCCGCGCGCGAAGGCGACGGCGTGGTGCTGCGCGTGGCCGACCGCGGCAGCGGCGTGCCCGACTACGCACTGGACCGCGTGTTCGAGCGCTTCTATTCGCTGGCGCGGCCAGCCACCGGCCTGCGCAGCTCCGGCCTGGGCCTGTCGTTCGTGCAGGAGGTGGCGCGCCTGCATGGTGGGCGGGTGCAGCTGCGCAACCGCGAAGGCGGCGGTGCACTGGCATCGCTGTGGTTGCCAATGCGCGACCCGGGCGCGCCGATCCGGCGCTGAGCCCAGGCGCGGCAGGCACTTCACACAGACTTCAAACTCAGCACAAACCCCGCACACCACCGCGCCCGAAGCTGGCCCCCTCCCAACCGAGGACGGGCCATGAAATCCCTGAAAATGCTGTTGCGGTTCGCCATTGTCGGCGGCCTGATCCTGTTGCTGCTGATTCCCTTGATGATGATCAAGGGCGTGATCAAGGAGCGCGAGGCGTACCGCGACGAGGCCTACCTGCGGGTGTCGCAGAGCCGCGCCGGTGCGCAGACCCTGACCGGTCCGGTGCGCGTGGTGCCGTGGACGGACACGCGCGAGGTCGAGGTGGTCGACGCGGCCGGCAACAAGAAGAAGGAAATCCAGACCGAGCACAGCTACTGGCTGCAGATGCCGGCCACGCTGCGGGTGGACGGGCAGATGCAGCCCGACGAACGTCGGGTCGGCCTGTTCCGGGTGCCGGTGTACAGCTGGAAGGCGAAGATCACCGCCGAGTTCGCCGACGACGACTATCCCATCAAGGCCGGGCGCGTGTATGGCACACCGTACCTGGCGGTGGGCATCGCCGACCTGCGCGGCCTGGTTGGCTCGCCCACGTTGCAGGTCGATGGCCAGGCGTTGACGCTGCAGCCGGGCATCGGTGACGTCACCGGCCTGGGCAAGGGCCTGCACGTGCCGCTGCGCGACTTCGACGACAGCATCGGCGGCCTGCTCAAGGGCAGCCGCCTGCAGCTGGACATGGTGCTTGACGGCACCCGTTCGCTGGCGGTGGTGCCGGTGGGGGATGACAGTCGCATCGCGATCCGCTCGCCGTGGCCGCACCCGCTGTTCGGCGGCAGCTTCCTGCCCAACCAGCGCACCGTGACCGACACCGGCTTCGACGCGCAGTGGGCGGTGTCCTCGCTGGCCTCCGAAGCACAGCGCCAGCTGCGCGACAGCAAGGACCTGGACCCGGAAACGGTCAGCGTTGAACTGGTCAACCCGGTGGACATCTACACCCAGGCCGATCGCGCCAGCAAGTACGGCATCCTCTTCATCCTGCTCACCTTCGTCGGGTTCATCCTGTTCGAGCTGATCAAGCGCCTGCGCATCCATCCGCTGCAGTACCTGATGGTGGGCCTGGCCCTGGCGATCTTCTTCCTGCTGCTGCTCAGCCTGTCCGAACACATTCCGTTCTGGCTGGCCTATCTGGTGTCGGCGGTGGCCTGCATCGGGGTGCAGGCGGTGTATCTGTCGGGGGTGTTGAAGAGCTGGGCGCGCGGCCTGGGCTTTGCCGGCATGCTCACCGTGCTGTACGGCGCGCTGTACGGCCTGCTGATCTCGGAGAACAACGCGCTGCTGATGGGCTCGCTGCTGCTGTTCGGCGTGCTGGCCAGTGCCATGTGGATCACCCGCCGGATCGACTGGTACGAAGTCGGCGCGAGCCTGAAGTAAGGAGCGGCACATGAGCTGGCGCAACGGGTTGCGGCAACGCGCATGGCAGGGCATTCCCGAACTGCTGGAAGTGGACGCACTGCTGCAGGCCAGCAGCGTGCTGGCGGCCTTGCCGGGGGCGCGTATCGCTCCCGGGCTGGTGCGCTTCAAGCTGGCGGCGCGGACCTGCGAAGGGGTGCAGCGGCAAGGCCTGGACTGGTTGTCCGGTGCACGCCAAGGCCGCGGTGCCCTGGCCGGGAAAGTGCCGCGCTACCGGCCCTGGAAGGCCGGCAGCGCGGCGCTGGCCGAGATTGGCACCGCCGGGCTGCCGATGGACTGGCCGGCGCACGCCGCGGTGTATGGCTGCAGCAGCGTCGACCGCCGGCACTGGCTGTTGCTGGTGCCAGGCAGCGCTCAACTGTGGCTGGGCTGGACCGGCTGAGTGGCGTCGGCCGGGCCTATCCCTGCGTGCGCACATGACCGATGGGACGGGGGCCCGGCGCGCGCGCTGGCTAGACTCGACGGTTCGACGAGCAATGCCGAAGGGCCGGGGTGGGGCGTGGTGAAGTGGAGCGGGCTGAAGTGGGGTGTACTGGCGGTAGCGCTGGCGATGGGGGGCAATGCAACGGCGCAGCAGCGCGAAGCGGTGGACCTGGACATGGTGGGCAAGATCCGCCAGCAGGCCTTCCACCAGTCCCAGGTGATGGACACCTTCAGTTATCTCACCGAGCGCATCGGGCCGCGCCTGACCAACTCGCCGGCGATGGGCCGGGCCAACGCCTGGACGCGCGGCAAATTCAACGACTGGAAGCTGGACAACGTCCACGACGAAGCCTTCGATGGCTTCGGCCGTGGCTGGGAGTTCACCTCGGCCAGCGTGGAGATGCTGGGCGATCGCGTGCAGCCGCTGCATGCGCTGCCCAAGGCGTGGACGCCGGGCACCCGCGGCCCGGTCGAGGGCGAACTGGTGCAGGTGGACATCAAGAAGCCCGAAGACATCGAGAAGTACCGCGGCAAGCTGCGCGGGAAGATTCTGCTGCTGGGCGAGGCGCGCGAGTACAAGCGGGGCACCGACGCCGATTCGCACCGGCATGACGCGACTTCGCTGGAGGGCCTGCAGGAATTCACCCTGCCCAAGGACAAGGACGTGGTGGCCGACCGCGCCAAGCGGGTCAAGGAATACCAGGAGAAGCAGGCGCTGGCGGCCAAGGTCAACGCGTTCTTCGTCGCCGAAGGCGCACTGGCCTCGATCAGCATCAGCGGCTGGGACAACGGCATCATCCGCGTTGCCGGCGGTGGCTCGCGCAAGGCCGGGGAATCGGTGGGCATTCCCGAGCTGGCGATGATCGCCGAGCATTTCAATCCGCTGGTACGTGCGCTGGATTCCAAGCAGCCCGTGCGCCTGCGCGTGGATGTCGCGGCCCGTTTCACCGACGAAACCGATCAGCCCGGCTACAACACGCTGGCCGAGATCCGCGGCAGCAGCAGGCCCGATGAAGTGGTGATGATCGGCGCGCACCTGGACTCGTGGCACAGCGGCACCGGCGCCGCCGACAATGCCGCCGGCGTGGCGGTGATGATGGAGGCCATGCGCATCCTCAAGGCTGCGGGCGCCAAGCCGAAGCGCACCATCCGGGTAGCCCTGTGGAGTGGCGAAGAACAAGGGCTGATCGGCTCGCAGGCCTATGTGGCCAAGCACTTCGGTGGCTTCCCGGAGCCTGCCGATGCGGCGCAGAAGGCGCTGCCGGCCTCGTTGCGCGAGCCGACCGGGGCCCTGCAGAAGACCCGCGATTACAGCAAGTTCCAAGTCTACTTCAACATGGACAACGGCTCGGGTCGCTTCCGCGGCATCTACGCGCAGGAGAACATGGCGGCCGTGCCGATCTTCGAGGCCTGGCTGGCCCCGTTCCGTGACGTGGGCGCCACCACCGTGGCCACCCGCAACACCGGCAGCACCGACCACATCAGCTTCGACCGGATCGGCCTGCCAGGCTTCCAGTTCATCCAGGACCGGCTGGACTACTTCACCAACGTCCACCACAGCCACCTCGATACCTGGGACCACGCCGAACCGGAAGACCTGAAGCAGGCTGCCGCCATCGTGGCGTCCTTCGCCTACCACGCGGCCATGCGCGAGCCGTCCTTCCCGCGCAAGCCCGAGCCGCAGCCGCAGCCGTGAGGCGCCGGCACGGAGGGGGCAACGGCCTCCTCCGTGCCCTCCCGGGGGTAGTGGTAAAATCGGCGGATTCCCGTTCCCCGAGCCTTCCATGAGCTGCCGCACCCGTTTCGCCCCCAGTCCCACCGGCTACCTGCACATCGGTGGCGCCCGCACCGCGCTGTACTGCTGGCTGGAGGCCCGTCACCGTGGCGGCGAATTCGTGCTGCGCATCGAAGACACCGACCGCGAGCGCAGCACCCAGGGCGCGATCGACGCGATCCTGGAGGCGATGGACTGGCTGGGCCTGGGCTACGACGAAGGCCCGATCTACCAGACCCAGCGCGTGGCCCGGTACCTGGAAGTGGCCGAGCAGCTGGTCGCCGACGGCAAGGCCTATTACGCCTACGAAACCCGCGAAGAGCTCGACGCAATGCGCGAAGCGGCGATGGCCAAGCAGGAAAAGCCACGCTACAACGGCGCTGCGCGCGACCTGGGCCTGCCCTACAAGGACGACCCCAACCGCGTCATCCGCTTCAAGAATCCGCTGGACGGCACGGTGGTGTTCGACGACCTGATCAAGGGCCGCATCGAGATCGCCAACAGCGAGCTGGACGACATGGTCATCTTCCGCCCGGACGGCTTCCCCACCTACAACTTCGCGGTGGTGGTGGACGACTGGGACATGCGCATCAGCGAAGTGATCCGCGGCGATGACCACATCAACAACACCCCGCGCCAGATCAACCTGTACGAAGGCATCGGCGCACCCGTGCCGAAGTTCGGCCACATGCCGATGATCCTGGACGAGCAGGGCGCCAAGCTGTCCAAGCGCACCGGCGCGGCCGACGTGATGCAGTACAAGGACGCCGGCTACCTGCCCGACGCGCTGCTGAGCTACCTGGCCCGGCTGGGCTGGTCGCACGGTGACCAGGAGCTGTTCAGCCGCCAGGAGCTGATCGACCTGTTCGACGTGACCAACTGCAACTCCAAGGCCGCGCGTCTGGACATGGCCAAGCTGGGCTGGGTCAACCAGCACTTCCTGAAGACCGAAACGCCGGACAGCATCGCCCCGCACCTGGTCTACCAGCTGAACAAGCTGGGCCTGGATCTGGCCGCCGGCCCGGCCCCGGCCGACGTGGTGGTGGCATTGCGCGACCGCGTGCAGACCCTGAAGGAAATGGCCGAGAAGGCGGTGGTCTGGTACCAGCCGCTGACCGAGTACGACGAGGCGGCCGTGGCCAAGCACTTCAAGCCAGGCGCGGAACTGGCGCTGGGCAAGGCCCGCGAGCTGCTGGCGGGGGTTGCGGACTGGACCGCCGAGGGCGTGTCGGTGGCGCTGCACGAGGTGGCCACGGCGCTGGAGATCGGCATGGGCAAGGTGGCGCAGCCGCTGCGCGTGGCCATCACCGGCACCCAGGTCAGCCCGGACATTTCACAGACGGTGTTCCTGGCCGGGCGTGAAGAGGCCTTGAAACGCATCGACGTCGCACTCACTAAAGTACCGACGGCCTGACCACAGGAGACCGCGCATGCCTGCCAAAACCGCTTGTACCGCTCCGCACCACCACGTCCACGACGCATCCGACTTCGTGAAGGTGGTGGAGCGCGTGTGCTCGGAACGCGGGCTGCGCCTGACCCCGATCCGCGCCAACGTGCTGCGTCTCATCGCCGAGGCCGGCAAGCCGGTCAAGGCGTACGAACTGCTGGAGTGGGTGCGCAGCGGCAAGGGCGTCGGTGCCGACGCCCCGCCCACGGTGTACCGCGCGCTGGATTTCCTGATGGCCAACGGTTTCGTGCACAAGCTCGAATCGGTCAACGCGTTCGTGGCCTGCCACCATCCCAGCAGCGCGCAGCATTCGGTGCCGTTCCTGATCTGCAACAGCTGCCACAGTGCGGTGGAATTGGAAGACAAGGAGATCGTGAGCCAGCTGGAAAAGCGCGCCAAGGAGCTGGGCTTCCAGCCGCAGGCGCAGACCCTGGAAGTGCACGGCCTCTGCGCGCGCTGCGCCGGGTAGGTACCGACCGTTGGTCGGTGCGCTCGCTGCAAAAATCGCCGCGCCCTGCGCGGCTTTTTTTTGCTTCTTCGCCCATCTGCGGGACAAGCAGAAACACCGTTTGACGCTTTCCAGGTCCGGCCGTCGGCGGGTCGGGCGCTGGGCCCCCATGCCCTTTCCGGCGACGCCCCCGGCGTCGGCCTGCGGCCGCCCCCTCATCCTTTACTTCGCCTCCAAGGGCATGGGGGCCCAGCGCCCGACCCACCGATAGCACCAGAAAAGCCTGGCCCCGTGCTTACCGAAAGCAGAGCCCCGTAGCAGCCGGTAGGCTCCTGGGCAAAGTAAAGGAGGAGGCCGCGACGCGGCCGGGGGACATTTGCGCCAGGGGCCTACCGGCTGCTGCGGGGCCCTCACGCTCGCGACCGGCCCGATCGGAGACGCCAGCCGATCCAAACGGCGCCTGCACACCCCGGCACCCGCCCTTGCAGCAAGACGCGGAGAAGAGCCTTCTTTGCGCGATGTCCCGGATCAATCATCCCCTTGGCAGAACCACGCCATGCGTGGCTGCCCCGGCGATCAGCTGCCCCACCTCCAGCGCACCACCGTAAGCCGCCGGCGCGCTGCCCTTGGCCGCCTTCTGCGCCAGTGCGTTCAACTTCACCGGCGCTCGGCCGCGGCGGTGTCGCTGCCGTCTGCCGCCGTATCCACCTTCACCACTACCGACATGCCCGGGCGCAGCCGCTTGGCCAGCGGCTGGTCCGGGTCGATGGAAATGCGGATGGGCAGGCGCTGCACCACCTTGGTGAAGTTGCCGCTGGCGTTGTCCGGGCGCAGCACGCTGAACTCCGAGCCGGTGGCCGGGGCGATCTGCTCGATGTGCCCGTGCAGCTTTTCACCGTCGAAGGCGTCCACCTTGAACGAGGCGGGCTGGCCGATGCGCATCTTCCAGGTCTGGCCTTCCTTGAAGTTGGCCACCACCCACAGCGTGTCCGGCACCAGGAACAGCAGCTGCGAGCCGGCCGTGACGTACTGGCCCAGGCGCACCGAGGCTTCGCTGATCTGGCCATCGCGCGGGGCATGGATGACGGTGTTGGCCAGGTCGATCCGGGTCAGTTCCAGCTGCGCCTGCGCGGTTTCCACGCGGGCCTCCAGACTCTTGCGTGCCACCTGCGTGGAGGTCAGTGTTTCCTCGGCGATGCGGATCTGCGCCTGCGACTGCAGCACGGTCGCCTGCGCTGATTGCGCACCGGTGCGCAGCTTGTCGCGGTCGCTGAGCGCCACCAGCTGCTGCGCGGCGAGTGCTTCATAGCGCTTGAGCTCGGTGCGCGACCGCGCCAGCTCCGATTGGCCGGCGACAAGGTTGGCCTGTGCCGCACCGATCTGCGCACGGTTCTGCGCCTGGGCCTGGTCGGAGTTGGCCAGCGCGGCCTTGGCACTGTCCAGGTCGGCCTGGGCCTGGGCCACTTTTTCCTTGTAGATGCGGTCATCGACGCGCACCAGCGGATCGCCCTGTTTGACATGCTGGAAGTCCTTGACCAGCACCTCGGTGACATAGCCATTGACCTGCGGCGCCAGCACGGTGATCTGGCCGCGCACGTAAGCGTTGTCGGTGCTCACCCGGGTGCTGTCGAACGGCCACAGCGACCACGCGCGCAGGATCAGCGCGATGCCCAGCAGCGCAATCACGATCATGATCACCACGCTGCGGGTGCTGGGCTTGAGGTACTTGGGCGCGCTCGGCGGCGGCACCGCGCCCGCTGCGCCCGTGCTGCCGGCGGGGGCGGCATCGGTCGGCGGGGCCGGGTTGACGTTCTCGGGTGCGCTGTCGTCGCGGGGCGGGGGTGTGGGCATGGGGGGACTCATCGGGGCGGTGCGGGCAACGGCGCCGCGACTGAAGGGGAAGGGGGCGAGGGGTGGCGCTTGCGCCACTGCTTGACGACGGCGGTGCGCACCGACAGCAGCAGCAACCAGCCCAGGAAGCCCAGCGCGACCGTGCCGCTGAGCCGGAACACGTCATTGAAGGCGCGCACGTTGGCTTCGCGGCGGGCGGTCAACGCCAGCTGCGCCGTGCCCTGCGCGCTGCGTTGCACCGGGTCGGTGATCAACCCGGCGTAGAGCTGCTGCTGTTGTTTCAGGCGCTGCGCGACGACGCCATCGGCCGGGTCGAGCTGGCTGACCAATGCCGTGGAATACAGCTGCTCGCGGTGCAGCTGGTAGGTGCCCAGCACCGCCGAGCCGGCCAGCCCGCCCAGGGTCTGGGTGATCGACAGCGTCACCAGGAAGGTGATCATGTGGTCCACGCCCTGCTTCAATGCCTGGGTGATGCCGAGCATGATCAACGGCCCCATGAACATGCCGGCGCCCACCGAGGCCAGGAACTGGCTGGCGAAGAAGTCGTGCGGGCGGTCCAGGCTGGTGCGGCTCTGGTCGAGCAGGGCCGCGCTGCCCAGAAGCAGAATGGCCATCAGCAGCTGGGCGATGATGCGCTTGGGGCCGAACGTAAGCGAGGCCGCCGCGATGCCCGTGATCACGCCGGCCAGGATCACCCCGAACAGCGGGCGCATCTGGTCCGGCCCCATGCCCAGCTGGCGCATCAACCCGACCACGCCGTACGACTGTTCGGTGGTGAGGAAGCGGATCAGGAACGCGCCGACGATGAAGTGCAGCACCGGCAGGCTGGCCAGCCACCGCGTCTGCAGCAGCGGGTTGCGCCGGTAGTGCTCGAGGATGAAGCCGGCGGTGGCCAACGTGATGGAAGCCACCAGTGCCCAGCCCAGCCACGGCGTATCCAGCCACCAGCGCACGTAGCCCTGGGCCAGCACCACCACCAGCAGGCCCACTGCCGGGGCGAGCAGGGCGAAGGTGAGGAAGTCCAACGGCTCGAACGCCTTGATCTGCACGCCCGGCGGCAGCTTCAGCACCACCACCGCCGCGAACGCGCACAGGGCCAGGCCGGCCTCGAACAGGTACAGGGTGTGCCACTGGCCGGTGTCCACCAGCCCCGGCGACACCAGCCAGGCGATCGGCACGGCCAACTGCGAGATGCCCACCCCGATCACCAGCAGGTTGCCGGTGTATTTGCGCGGCAGCGACTGCAGCATGTACAGGGTGCCCAAGGTGCTGCAGGCGGCGCCGGCAAAGCCGCTGGCCGCGCGGGTCAGTACGGTGGTTTCATAGCTGCCCACGAACAGGTGCAGCACCGCCAGCGCGGCATACAGGCCCAGGCCGATTTCGGCGAACAGGCGGATGCCGTACTGCTGGCGGAACTTGAAGGCGAGCAGGTTGGCGGTGACGTTGACCATCGCATAGGCGGCCACCAGCCAACTGCCCTGCGCCGGGGTCAGGCCGAGCTGGCCCTGCATGAAGGGCAGGTTGGCGGTGACCAGCGCATTGCCCAGGCCACCGGTGATGCCCACCAGCAGCGCTACGGCGGCATAGGCCACGCGCCGGTGCCACGGATGCCACGGCATCGACGCCGAGCCGGGCAGGGTCGGCTTCTCGTGGTCTTCCCAGTCCGGGATCGGTTTGAGGTACTGCGCCATCAGCCCTCCGCGTCGACGGGTCCCTGCAGTCCGGTACGCAGCAACTGCAGGGCGCGCGCCACCAGCTTGGCCCGCTCTTCGCGGGATTTGCCACGCAGCGCGGCTCCCAGCATGCCTGAGATCAGTGAAATGTCCGTCACCTGCAGATCCGCACGGCACAGGCCGGCGGCGATGGCGCGCTGGATCGGCGCTTCCAGCAGACCCCAGATGGTGTGCCGGGCGGCCTTGATGGCCGGGTCATCCGGATCCACCGCGCGCCAGTAGTCCGACAACGCAGGCGACTGCACGATGCGGGCGGCCATGCCTTCGAGTACCTCGAACAACGCGTCATCGCGCTCGCCCAGGCTCTGCACCTGGCGGTTGATGCGGGCCACCGTACGCTGCAGCAGTGCCTCCACCAGCGCGGTGCGGTCGGGGAAATTGCGGTACAGGGTGGCGCGGCCCACCTGCGCACGTTCAACCACCAGATCGAGCGGGGCAGTGACACCATGCTGCCCGAACACCGCATCGGCGGCGTCCAGGATGAGGGCGCGGCGCGCAGCCGCATCGGCACGTTGGGAGGTCATGCGGCATTTTCGGACGAAAATGTCCGCAGCGGAAGGGGCCGGTGCAGCGGGGGTAGGGCAGGGTGCGGAAAGGTCTGCAGCGCGTGAAGCCGTCAGGTCACAGCGCCAGTGGACGGTACTGCAGGATCCGGTCGGCGATCTGGGGCGCGGACAGGTCCTCGAAGAAAATGTAGTTCACCGCGTCCGGATCAAGCACGGCGTCGACCAGCCGTTGGATATCGGCATCGGTGTCCCGTTCGCTGCCCGCTGCAGCCTGGATGCGCGCGATGAGGGCGATCAGGGCGTCACGGTCCAGGCGTGAACCGGCAGGGAGGGAATGGGTCATCGGTGCACCGGCATCAACGGGAGGTGGGGACGCCATGACAACCATAGCGCGCTTCGCGGATCGGCAGGTTGACCACGGCGGCGATGGCGGCCAGTGCGATGTCGGCGTACCACATCCACAGGTAGTTGCCCGAATGGGCCAGCGCCACGCCACCCAGCCACGCGCCGAAGAAGCCACCGAGCTGGTGCGAGAGCAGGGTCAGGCCGAACAGCGTGCCTAGATAACGCGGCCCGAACAGCTTGCCGACCAGGCCGGCGGTGGGCGGGACGGTTGCCAGCCAGGTGAAGCCGAGCGCGGCGGAGAACACATAGAAGGTGGTCGGGGTAGGTGGGGCGACCAGGTACAGGCCGATCATCACCGCGCGGCTGGCGTACATCCAGAACAGCAGGTACTTCATGCGGTAGCGCTGCCCGAGCGCGCCGACGATGAGGCTGCCGGCGATGTTGAACAGGCCGATCAGCGCGATGGAGGTGGAGGCGACGGTGGGCGACAGCCCGCACAGGGCGATTTCGCCGGGCAGGTGGGTAACCAGGAAGGCGATGTGCAGGCCGCAGGTGAAGAAGCCCAGGTGCAGGCACCAGTAGCTGCGGTCGCGCACGGCCAGGCGCAGTTGTGCGCGCAGGCCGCCGTCGTCGTCGGTGCCGGCGCCGGCGGCATGGTCGCCAGGACGGCGGCGCAGCGGCCAGGCCAGGGGCAGGGAGAGCAGGGTGATGGCGGCCATGGTGAACATGGCGCGGGCCCAGCCGGCGCTGCTGATGATCCATTGCACGAGCGGGGCAAACACGAACTGGCCCAGCGAGCCGCCTGCGTTGATGAGGCCGGCGGCGAAGGAGCGTTTTTCAGCGGGCAGGCGATGCGCGGTGGCGCCGATCAGCACCGAGAAGCTGCCGGCGCCAGCGCCGGCGGCCATGAGCAGGCCGAGGCTGAAGCTGAGGCCGAGCGGGCTGGTGAGGTAGGGGGCCAGCAGGAGGCCGATGGCGAGCAGGACGCCACCGAACAGGAGTACGGGGAGCGCGCCACGCTGGTCGGCCACGGCGCCGAACACGGGTTGCACGGCGCCCCAGACGAACTGGCCGATGGCGAGGGCGAAGCTTATTTCAACAATGCTGACGCCGGTGCTGCGGTGGATGGGGTCGAGGTAGAGGCCGCTGGTCTGGCGCACGCCCATGGTGACCATGAGGATGGCGGAGGCAGCGACGAGCAGGCCCCAGTGCAGGGTCGGTGCACGCGGGGCGGTCATGCGGGGGCTCCCTCGGGGAGGGCGTGGTCGAGCTGGTCGAGGAGGGTGTTGAGCTGCGCGGTGAGGAGGGGGCCGAAGGCGTTTTCGACGTGGCTCTGGGCACGCTGCCAGAGCGGGCGGGCGCGGCGCAGGACGGCTTTGCCGGCGGGGGTGATGGCGATGAGGCGTTGGCGGGCGTCGTGACCGCGCTGTTCCTGGAGCCAGCCGGCGAGGAGGAGGGGTTTGAGGTTGCGGGTGAGGGTGGTGCGGTCCATGCCGAGGGCGTCGGCGAGGTCGCCAAGCTGGCGGGGCGTGGGGGCGCGGCGCAGGATGGAGTAGGCGTTGAGGCTGAGTCCGGCGGGCGCGAGGTAGCTGTCGTAGATCTGCGAGAGCTGGCGCGAGGCGCGGCGCAGGCGGAAGCAGGTGCACGGGCTGGCGGTGGTGGGGTCCATGGCGGGGCGCGCTGGGTGGTCTGGCTGGATCATACGTGTATATGCACGTAAAAGGTCAAGTGCCTGGGCCGGAGCCGGAGCCGGAGCTGAAGCCGGAGCTGAAGCCGGAGCTGAAGCCGAAGCCGAAGCCGGGTTTGGCGGTGGCCGGTGGTTGGCGTGAATGGGTGGCGGGTACGCGGTTCCAGGACACGCCGTGAACCCATCCCTGGGGGCTCGTGGGCGCCATCCATGGCGCCCAACGGTCCTGGAACCACGTACCCGCCACCCATCTCACAGATCACGCGCGTGCTGGCAAACCGCTGGGCATCGCGGCTTTTGTTTACTGCGACGCTCGCATTGGTTATCGGAGCGGCCGTTGATCTAGTAGTTGCTCTAGCTGTTGATCTTGCTGTTGTTGTTGTTGCTGTCGGTTTTTCCACGGCCACCAACCAACTGTCGAGGGTGGGGGTGTGTGGGTTCACGGGACCCTGAGCGCCATGGATGGCGCGACGGAGCTTACATGGACGTACTTGCAGCGTGTCCCGTGAACCCACACACC
>NZ_JBEPSF010000023.1:0-82723 GCF_040548725.1 Stenotrophomonas sp. 2619
CGCGCCCCCCGCCCCCCGCGCCCCCCCCCCCCCGCCCCCCCCCCGCCCCCCCCCCCCCCCCCCCCCCCCCCCCCCCCCCCCCCCCCCCCCCCCCCCCCCCCCCCCCCCCCCCCCCCCCCCGACTCCAGCGTGCGTCGTGCTGGCTTTGCGGCGCCCCTTGCGACAAGACGCTGCCCTCAGAGGGGAGAAGAGCCAAAAAAGCGCCGGGTAGAACCCGGCGCCATGTGCGGCCATGGTGGCATCGCGTTACGCCTTGGCGAAAGCCAGCAGGTCCTGGTTGAACTGATCGGCATGGGTCACCGTCAGGCCATGCGGCGCGCCCGGGTACACCTTCAACGTGGCGTTGGCCACGATCTTCGCCGACAGCCGGCCCGACGCATCGATCGGCACGATCTGGTCGTCGTCGCCATGCACCACCAGCGTAGGCACGTCGATCTTCTTCAGGTCCTGCGTGTAGTCCACCTCGGAAAACTCGCGGATGCAGTCGTACTGCCCCTTGTGACCGCCCTGCATGCCCTGCAGCCAGAAGGCGTCACGCATACCCTGGCTGACCTTGTGGCCGTCACGGTTGGCGCCGAAGAACGGCGTGGTCAGGTCCTGGTAGAACTGCGAGCGGTCGGCAGCAACCCCGGCGCGGATGCCGTCGAACACGCTCATCGGCAGGCCGCCGGGGTTGGAGGCGCTGACCACCATCTGCGGCGGCACGGCACCCACCAGCACGGCCTTCGCCACGCGCTTGCTGCCGTGGCGGCCGATGTAGTGGGCGATCTCGCCGCCACCGGTGGAGTGGCCCACCAGGATGGCGTCCTTCAGGTCCAGCGCTTCGATCAGCGAGGCCAGGTCGTCGGCGTAAGTGTCCATGGTGTTGCCGTCCCAGGTCTGGGTGGAACGACCATGGCTGCGGCGATCATGCGCGATCACGCGGTAGCCGTGCTGGCCCATGAACAGCATCTGCGGGTCCCAGGCGTCGCTGCTGAGCGGCCAGCCATGGGCGAACACGACCGGCTGGCCGTGGCCCCAGTCTTTGTAGAAGATGCGGGTGCCGTCTTTGACGGTGTGGTAGCTGCTCATCTGGGTATCTCCGGTGGAGTGGGGGTAGGGGTGGGAACGAGCGGGTGCCGCGGCAGGCGCCGGGCTCGGCAGGGCAGGCAGCATCAGCGCTGCCGACACGGCCATGCCGGTGGCCAGGAACTGCCGCCGGGCGGGATCGCCAGGGCGATCGGGAAGAAATGACGACATCGGATCGGTCCAGTGGGGGCCGCGGCGAAACGCCCGGCCACGCCAGTAAAGCGCTGGCGCGCCCCTCGCGATTGCACCGGTGTGCCCGATCATCGCGGGCCATGCCACCGCCTTAACCGGTAACCGCGTATCGTCAGCGCTCTTTGAGTGGGAGTGGATGCATGCGTTGGATCGTGTTGTTGGCCGCATTGGCCATGCCGGTGGTGTCGTGGTTCTCGCAATCCGGCGCATTCGGCCCGACCAATGGCGCGATCTCCGACCGCTATCCGACCCTGCTCGTCGCCGCCGGTTACGCGTTCGCGATCTGGGGCGTGATCTTCCTGTGGGACGTGATCTTCGGACTGTGGCAGCTGCGCCGACGCCGTCCGGACCTGCCCGGCGTGCGTGGCTGGGCGGCGGCCGGGTTCGCGCTGACGGCGGCATGGATGCCGGTGTTTTCCAACCAGTGGTTCCTGCCCGCGCTGGCGATCATCTGGGCCGCGCTGGTGTGCCTGCTGATGGCCGCCGTGCGCGCCGCGCCCACCGACGCCACCGCCGGCCAGCGCGCCTGGGCGGCGTATCCGCTGGCGTTGCATGCCGGCTGGCTGACGATGGCGGCCTTCCTCAATACGGCCCAGGTGATCGTGGCCTACCAGTGGTTGCCCACCGGCGACATGTTCGGCTGGAGCGTGGTGTTGCTGGCCCTGGCGACACTGCTGGCCTGGGCAATGAACCAGCGCCTGCGCGGGCATTTCGCCTATCCGGCTGCCGTGGTGTGGGCGCTGGTGGGTGTGTACGTGAAGCAGTCCGGCTGGCGCCTTCCGGGCGCCGATACGGTGTCGGTGCTGGCGCTGGCAGTGGCCGCGCTGCTGGTGCTGCAGACGCTGATGCTGCGCACGCGGGCGTGGCGTCATCCGACCGTGCCGGTGGTGGCCGCGCACCGCCATCGGCGTTGAAGTCACGCACCTCCGGGCACCGTGTGTGCCCATGCAGGGCCGGGTGCTGCCCGGCAATCCCCCATTGAACTGGCAACAGGAGAATTCCCATGCGCGTTGCATTGCATGACACCTTTGGCGATCCCACCGTCGTGCTGCACGGTGGTGAGGTATCCACCCCGGAACCGGGCGCGGGCGAGGTGCGTATCCGCACCGTGCTGGCCCCCATCCACAACCATGACCTGTGGACCGTGCGCGGCAGGTACGGCTACAAGCCCACGTTGCCGGCGGTCGGCGGCAGTGAAGCGACCGGCGTGATCGACGCGCTGGGCGAAGGCGTGCAGGGCCTGACGGTAGGCCAGCGGGTCAGCGCCGCATCCGTGCATGGCACCTGGGCCGAGCAGTTCATCGCACAGGCGAAGATGGTCATTCCGATGCCGGACGCGATCGATGATGAAACCGCGGCGCAGCTGATCGCGATGCCGCTGAGCGCGCTGATGCTGCTGGAGTTCCTGCAGGTGCGCGAGGGCCAGTGGATCCTGCAGAACGCGGCCAATGGCGCGGTCGGCAAGGCGCTGGCGATGTTGTCCAAGGCACGCGGCGTGCACTGCGTGAACCTGGTGCGGCGCGATGCCGGCGTGGCGGAAATGGAGGCGCTGGGCATCGACAACACGATCTCCACCGCGCAGTCGGACTGGATGGCGCAGGTGCAGGCGCGGGTGGCCGGCGGATCGATCGCCGCGGCGGTGGACTCGGTGGGCGGGCGTGCCAGCAGCGAGCTGATGACCCTGCTGGGCGACGGCGGCACGCTGGTGTCGTTCGGCTCGATGACCGGCGAGCCGATGCAGCTCAACTCGGGTGACGTGATCTTCAAGCAGGCCACGGTAAAGGGGTTCTGGGGCAGCAAGGTGAGCCAGGCGATGGCCGCGGACGACAAGCGCCGGCTGGTCGGCGAGCTGCTGCAACTGGCCGCACGTGGCGGGCTGAGTCTGCCGGTGGACGGTGTGTACGGCCTGGATGAGGTGGCGGCCGCCGCCAAGGCCAGCCTGGAGCCGGGCCGTAACGGCAAGGTGCTGCTGCGTCCGTAAGGTGTTAACGGCGGTAGAGCAGACCGTTGGTCGGCTGCCGTCGATCGGGCACCGCGACAGCCGACCAACGGTCGGCTCTACCCGGCTGGACCTGCGATAGCCGACCAACGGTCGGCTCTACCCGGCTGGACCCGCGATAGCCGACCAACGGTCGGCTCTACCGGTCTGCGCGCAGGGCGTCGATGACCACGCGCAGTGCGCTGGAGGATTGGCGGCGGCTGGGGTAGTAGGCGTAGTACCCGTCGAACACGTCGCACCAGTCGTCCATGACGCGGCGCAGGCGACCGGCCTGCAGGTGGTCCAGCACCATGTCTTCGGGCAGGTAGGCCAGGCCCGCGCCGGCCAGGGCGGCGCGCAGGATGGCGCTGCTGCCGTTGAACGTCCATTGCCCGTCCACGCGCACGTTGGCGTCCTGGCCGTCCTTCTGCAGGTCCCACACCATCAGCCCGCCATGGGTGGGCAGGCGCAGTCCGATGCAGTTGTGCTCGGCCAGGTCCGCCGGCACCTGCGGTGCGACGTGGTGGACGAAGTAGACCGGGCTGGCCACGATCGCCATGCGCTGCGGGCCGCTGATCGGCACCGCGATCATGTCGTTGGCGACGCGTCCGCCCAGGCGGATGCCGATGTCGTACCGCTGCGCCACGATGTCGGCCAGGCCGTAGTCGACGGTGAGCTCCACGCGCAGGTCGGGGTAGGCCGGCAGTATCGCGCTCAGGCGTGGCCAAAGGATGCTGTTGGCCGCGTGCTCGGCGGTGGTGATGCGGATGGTGCCGGCCGGATGGTCACGGTAGTCGCTGATGGCCACCAGCTCGGCCTCGATCTCCTGCATGCGCGGGGCGACGGTGTCGTACAGGCGTTCACCGGCCTCGGTCATCGCCACGCTGCGCGTGGTGCGGGTGAGCAGGCGCACGCCCAGGCGCTCTTCCAGCCCGCGCACGGTGTGGCTCAGCGCGGACTGCGAGACGCCGAGCTGGGCGGCGGCCCGGGTGAAACTGCGCTCGCGGGCCACGGCGACGAACACCTGCAGGTCGTTGAAGTTTTCGCGGGCCATGGCGGTGTCCGGCGCGCATGCGATTCATGCGGGTCCATCATGGGCGCGCGCCACTGGTGAGCACAAGGCGTTCCTTGGTGGAGATTGATGATTGCGGCTCATGGCTGCATGCGCGCCGGGGCAGGCAGTGACGGCTGCGACAGGGACTACAGTGGGTCGGTCCGTTTTCCACGTCGAGGAGTTCCGCATGAACCTGTTGAGCAGTTCGCTGCTGTCGATGGTGGCCGCCACGGCACCGGCCGACGCGGCCCCGATCCAGATCGCCCGCGCCGGGAGTACCGCATCGGCGGCCGGCCCGGCCGACTATTTCACCGGCACGGTGCGCATCGATGCGCCGTTCCAGCGTGCCGCACCGGCCCGCGTGGGTGGCGCCACGGTGACCTTCGAGCCCGGGGCGCGCACGGCGTGGCACACCCATCCGCTCGGGCAGACCCTGATCGTCACCGCCGGGGTGGGCAGCGTGCAGGAGTGGGGCAAGCCGGTGCAGGAGATCCGGCCCGGCGACGTGGTGTGGATCGCGCCGGGGGTGAAGCACTGGCACGGTGCCACGGCGACGGTGGCCATGACCCATATCGCCATCGCCGAAGCAGTCGATGGCTCACCGGTGACCTGGATGGAGCAGGTCAGCGAAACGCAGTACACCGGCGGGTGACATGGCGAGCGACCGGCGTTAATGTAACTGCACCAGTTACATGAAATAAGGTACGCCTAATGGATGCCTACGCCGACCCCGATGCCGTAGCCCGCTACGCAGAACGCCCACCCCGGCTGGTGCCGGGGTTCGGCGACCTGCAGCGGATGTGCACGCAGTTGCTGGCCGAAACGGTGCCGGCCGATGCCCGCGTGCTGGTGCTGGGTGCCGGCGGTGGCCTGGAGCTGCGCACCTTCGCGCAGGCGCAGCCGCACTGGCGGTTCGATGGCGTGGATCCTTCGGCGGCGATGCTGGCGCTGGCGGCCCGCACGATGGGCGAGGATGCGCACCGCGCGCACCTGCACCACGGCTACATCGACGTGGCGCCCGACGGGCCGTTCGATGCGGCGGCCTGCCTGCTCACCCTGCATTTCGTGCCGCCGCAGGAACGCGTGCCGACGCTGGGTGCGTTGCATCGGCGCTTGCGTCCGGGCGCGCCGCTGGTGGTGGCGCACATGAGCTTCGACCAGGATGGCGGTGCGCGTGCGCGCTGGCTGCGACGCTACGCTGCCTTTGCGGTGTCCTCCGGGATCACGCCGGAACAGGCCGAGCACGGTCGCGCCGCCGTCGCCGAGCACGTGCATATCTTGTCGCCGGCGCAGGACGAGGCACTGCTGCGCGAGGCCGGTTTCAGCCGGGTCGAGAGTTTCTACCAAGGCTTGGGATTCCGCGGCTGGCTCGCGCTGGCGTAAGCGCCACGGCATGGTCACGCCGCGGTGGCTACGCTGGGTGCTGGTACGTATCAGGAGAACAGCATGGCCCAGGTGTTCATCATCGGCGCCGCCGGCAAGGTGGGGCGTCATCTCGTCAAGCAACTGGCCGACAAACAGCATCGCGTGCTGGCCCTGCATCGTCGTGCCGAGCAGGGCGCTGAACTGGGCGCCCTTGGCGCAACGCCGGTCACCGGTGATCTCACCGCCACCGACGTGGGCACCCTGGCGGGGCAGATGGCGGGAAGTGACGTCGTCGTCTTCACCGCCGGTGCGGGCGGTGCCGGTGTTGAAGTAACCAACGCCATCGACGGCCGCGGTCTGGAACTGGCCGTCGATGCCGCCCGACAGGCCGGCGTGCGCCGCTTCCTACTGGTGTCGGCGTTCCCGGAAGCCGGCCGCAACAAGGCGATGGGCGAGGGTTTCGAGAATTACATGACGGTCAAGAAGCGCGCGGATGTGTATCTGGCCGCGACCGATCTGGACTGGGTGATCCTGCGCCCGGGCACCTTGAACGATGCGTCGGGCACCGGACGCGTCACCGCGGGCCTGGCGATCGCATATGGCGAGGTCCCGCGCGCCGATGTCGCCGCCACGCTGGTCGCGCTGGTGGAACACCCCGACGTGCGTCGCACGATCATCGAGCTGACCGAAGGCGACCAGCCTGTCGGTGAGGTGATCGCGCGGCTTGCCCGGCCGTAAGCGGGGCCGCCCGGTGCGGCAGTGATAAAATCGCGCTTCCACATCGCACCACAGACGAGCACGCCATGAACGACGCCCCCTTCTATCCCATCGGCACCCCCGGCCAGCCCTGGGGCGCAGCGGAGAAGGCGCAGTGGCGTGCTCGCCAGGTACCGCAGCGGCGCTATGCCGACGACGTGGTGCCGGCCGTCGAGGCGCTGCGCGACGCCTTCGACGTGACCCAGTACGGCACGCTGGCATACGCCCCGGACCAATACCCGCTGTTCGCCGTGCGCAGCCGCGACTGGAACCCGGCGCTGCCAACAATGCTGGTCACCGGTGGCATCCACGGCTACGAAACCAGTGGCGTGCAGGGCGCGCTGCAGTTCCTGCGGACCCGTGCGGCCGACTACGCCGGGCGCGCCAATCTGCTGGTGGTGCCCTGCGTCAGCCCGTGGGGCTACGAGCGCATCCAGCGCTGGAACGCCGATGCGATTGATCCGAACCGCTCCTTCATGGCCAACAGCCCGGCCGCCGAATCGGCCGCGCTGATCGCCCTGGTCGCGCCGCTGCGCGGCAGCATCGCCATGCATATCGATCTGCACGAAACCACCGACAGCGATGAAACCGAGTTCCGCCCGGCCTTGGCCGCGCGCGACGGCAAGCCGTTCGCGCCTGGGCTGATTCCGGATGGCTTCTATCTGGTGGATGACAGCGAAAACCCGCAGCCGGCGCTCCAGACCGCCGTCAATGCCGCGGTCGAGCGGGTGACCCACATCGCCCCGGCCGACGACAAGGGCGAGATCATCGGTTCGCCGGTGGTGGCCCCTGGCGTGATCGAGTACCCGCTGGAGAAGCTGGGCCTGTGCGCCAGCGTCAGTGGTGCCAGGTACACCACCACCACCGAGGTGTACCCGGACAGCCCGCGCGCCACCCCGCAGCAGTGCAACGATGCGCAGGTGGCGGCGATCTGCGCGGCCATCGAGTACGCGCTGGCGCATTGAACGAGCGTAGCGGGTGACCGCGACCGCGAAGCGCAGCACGTAGTGCCGGGCTCTGGCCGGCAAGCGTCAGATCCGGCGCGTAGTGCCGGGCTCTGCCCGGCAAGCGCGGCAGCGGGGCAGAGCCCCCGCTCTACGGGGCAAGCGCGGCAGCGGGGCAGAGCCCCGCTCTACGTGGTGCGGTGCAGGAATTCGTCCAGCAGCCACAGCGCGGCCGGCCCCAGTGTTCCGCCCTTGCGCCACACCGCGTCGCACGCCACCAGCTTCGGCCAGCCGGGTAGGGCCAGTTCCACCAGTTGCCCGCGCCCGTAGCGGGCGACCAGGGTGCGCGGCAGTTCGGCCCAGCCGAAGCCGTCTTCGGCCATCTCCAGCACCATCAGGTAATCCGTCGCCGACCAGCTGCGCCCACGGGCGGGGCCGCTGCGCTGATCGTCGCCGCTCAGGCAGATCCGGCGATGGCTGGCCAGGTGCGATTCGTCCGGGGCAGCGATCTGCGCCAGCGCGTGCTGCTTCGCCACGAACACCGCCATTTCCGCGCGCAGCGGCAGCGCACGCACCGTCAGGTCGGACGGGTACTGCGCCTGCTGCGGCACCAGCCCCAGGTGCGCGCGGTCCCGCTGCACGACCTCCAGTACGTCGCTGCCTTCGGCGTCCAGCCATTCGAGCTCGATGTCGGGAAACCGCTGTTCGAAGCGCTGCAACAGGTGGTGGTCGGGGTTGAGCTGGTAAATGTCGGAGAACACCACGCTCAGCCGGGGCTCGACCGCGTCGCCCAGGCGGATGCTCAGCTGTTCCAGGCGCTCGGCGGCGGCAAGAATCTCCTGCACGTGGCCCAGCACCTTGCGGCCGTCTTCGGTGAGGACCGGGTAGCGGCCGCTGCGGTCGAACAGGGTGAGGCCAAGGTCGGCCTCCAGGGTCGCCACCGCCGTGCTGATCGTCGACTGGGTTTTCTTCAGGCGGCGTGCCGCGGCGGAGAAAGAGCCAAGTGCCGCAGCTTCCACGAAGGCGTGCAGGGATTCGGGGCCATAGCGCATGGATGTATCGCCTTTTGGGATGGGTTCCATCTTTGGTCTGATGGAAAAGGCGATGATAATCGCCGCGTCGCTCGGGTGCCATCGGCCGGCCGCGTTCCGACCACGTGGGTGTGGCCACCCACGTTCACCCGGCCAGCAGCGACGCACGCGCATCCGCCATCCCGGCCGGTGCCCCGGTGCCCGCGCGCACCGGCCGCAATCAAGGAGCTTTCCATGCACACACAGGTGCATTCGCAACCCCGTGCCCGTGGCGGCCTGATCGCCTGGGCCTGCCTGACCGTGGCGATCGTCGCCGAAGTGGTCGGCACCTCGTTCATGGCCGATGCCGCCCGGCACGGCGGCTACGCCGGTTATGTCGTCATGGCCGTGGCCCTGGCTATTTCGTACTACTTCCTCGCCTTGTCGGTGCGCGCCATCGCCGTCGGGGTCGCCTACGCGGTGTGGGAAGGCCTCGGCCTGACCCTGCTGACCCTGGTCGGCATGTTCGTGTTCAAGGAGAGCCTGTCGGTGCAGCAGATGATCGGCCTGGGGATGGCGGCAGCCGGCATCGTCTGCGTCACCCTGGGCGAGGAGCACGCGGCATGAACCTCACCGCCTTCCTGTTCGTGGTCTGCTCGGCCTTGATCGACATCGCGGCCAACATGATGGTCGCCAAGTCCGACGGTTTCCGTAAACCGGGCTGGGGCATCGCCGCCATCATGATGGTGTGGGTGGCGTTCGCGCTACTCGGCCAGGCGGTCAAGAGCATGGACCTGGCCACCGCCTATGCGATGTGGGGCGCGATCGGCGTGATCGGCACGGCCCTCTGCGGGCGCGTGCTGTTCGGCAACCGGCTGCGTCCAATCGGCTGGATCGGCATCGCGCTGGTCACCGGCGCGGTGGTGGTGCTGTCCAGCCACTGAAGGCGCTCAGCGGAACAGCTGGTTCAGCGCCGCCCCGGACGCCGCATCGGCAAAGCCATCGAAACGCCCTTCGTCGGCCAGCAGTGTCGAGGCGCGCATCATCCCGCCCCACGCGCTGCGCGCCATCGCGCCGCCCACGCTGACCCGGCGCACGCCCATGGCGGCGATATCCTGCAGCGTGAACGGCACGGCGCTGCCCACCAGCAGGTTCACCGGCTTCGGGGCTACCGCGGCAACCACCGCGTCGATCTGCTCACGGGTGCTGATGCCCGGCGCATACAGGCAGTCCGCGCCGGCCGCGGCGTAGGCGCGCAGCCGCGCGATGGCATCGTCGAGGTCGGGGCGGCCGACAAAGAAATTCTCGGCCCGGCCGATCAGCAGCACGTCTTCGCCACTGCGGTCGATGGCGGCGCGTGCGGCGCGCACCCGTGCCACCGCCTCGTCGAGCGGACGCAGCGGCGCAGCGGCATCGCCACTGGCGTCTTCAATGGACAGCCCGGCCACGCCGGTGGCGATGGCCTGTTCCACGGCACGCTCCACCGCTGCGGCATCCGCGCCGAAGCCGTCGCCGAAATCGGCATTCACCGGCAGTGGCGTGGCGGCGGCCAGTTCGCGCAGGTGGGCCAGCGTCTCATCCAGTGAGAGCTGCCCATCCGGCTTGCCCTGGCTCCATGCCACGCCGGAACTGGTGCTGGCCAGCGCAGCGAACCCGAGCCCGTGCAGATAGCGCGCACTGCCCACGTCCCACGGGTTGGGCAACACGAAACAGCCGGCCGCATGCAGGGCGCGGAAGGCCGCGCGGCGGGGGCGGGGATCGAAGGGCAGGGTGGTCATGGCGCGGACCCGGTGGGCGGTTCGACGATGGTACCGCCCTTGCGGGGGCCGCTCAGAACCCGATCGTGCCCTGCAGGTACACGGTGCGTGGCTGGCCGACGAACTTGCCGCCGTTGTTGTCGGTGGAGCGGGTGTAGTAGCGGCGGTCCAGCACGTTTTTCACCCCGATGGCCAGCTTCAGGTCATGCAGTGCCGGCCCGAAGTCGTACCCGGCGCGGACCGCCAGGGTGGAATAGCCCGGGATGTCGCCGAGGCGGCCGGTCGGATCTTCGGCGGTCACGTAGGCCGCGCCTTCGGTCGGGGTGCCGGGCGAGCGCTGCCCGGACTGGGCGAACAGGTCGGCATTGAAGGTCCAGCGGTCGATCGCGTAGCGGGCGCCGAACGAGCCCACCTGGCGGGAGTAGAGCGGCAGGTCGCGGCCGGCGAACACACCGGCGCGGGCGGTAGCCTCGGTCCAGGTGTAGGTCATCGACAGCTGCAGGCCCGCCAGTGCGTCACTGAGCTGGCCCATTTCCACCCGCAGTGCCGATTCGGCGCCGCGGTGGCGGGTGGCGCCCAGGTCGGTCCACATGCCTTCGCCGACGATCGAGCGTGCCAGCTGCAGCTCCTTGTCGAAATCGACATTGAACAGGGTGAACTCGCCACTCAGCAGCGCACCGTTGAAATGGGTGCCCAGCTCATAGGTCGTCGCCGATTCCGGATGCAGGCCTTCGGTGGTCGAGGCCAGCTGGCTGTACTGCTGCGGCCCGAACGACTTGCCGCCGTTGGCGAACAGCGACCAGGCATCATTCAGCCGGTACAGCACCGACAGCGTCGGCAGGGTTTCCCGCGAGGTGATGCTCGGGGTCAGCACGCTGGTGACCGCGCCACTGGTGGCCAGGTTGGTCACGGTATTGAAGGTGCGGATGTCTTCCACGCGCACGCCCGGGGTGAGTGTCCAGTTGCCGATATCGATCCGGTCGTCGATGTAGAACGCGTTGGCAGTCGTACCGCCGCGGCTGGTCTGGTACGGCAGCAGCGGCAGGTCGAAACCGGCCACGGCTGCGGCGGGCCGGTAATAGCCGGTGCGCGAGGCCACTTCGCTGCTGGCTTCCTTGAGGTAGCGGTAGCCCACGCTGATTTCCTGCACCACCGTGCCGGTGGTGAACAGGCGCGAATACCGCGGCTCCACGCCCAGGTAGTGGTAGCTGCGCGGCGCGGCGGTGAGCCGGCGCTGGCCGTTGCTGGCACCGCTGCCGTCCTGTTCGATATAGCTGCCGCGGAACGAATCGACGTAGTAGCCCAGCACCTCGACGTTGTTGCTGCCGTCGGTCCAGGTGTATTTCAGCGACCCGTCGCTACGGCGGCCATTGAACACGTCGTAGGGGCGGGTGGACTGGAACGGGTCGGCCGCGTACTGAGCGCTGGTCAGCCCGCCCGGCATGCGGCCGCTGCCTTCAAAATGATGCAGCGACAGCGCCAGGTCGCCGGCGTTACCCAGCGCGTAGGACGCCTTGAGCAGCACATCGTCGATGTCGGTGCTGTCGTTGCTGCTGCGCCAGCCCTCGCCATGGGTGCCAGAATACAGCAGCGCCATGCCCAGGCCGCCATCGGTGGTGCCGCCCACGAACAGGCTGGGCACGGTCTTCAGGTGGCCGCTGCGGCCGTACAGTTCGCTGCTGAAACCCAGCGTGCCGGCGAATTCGGTCGGAATGGCGCGGGTCACGAAGTTGATGATGCCGCCCACGTTCTGTGGCCCGTAGCGCACCGAGCCGGCGCCGCGCACCACGTCCACCGATTCCAGGTTGCCCAGCGCTACCGGGGCCAGCGACAGCTGCGGCTGGCCGTAGGGTGCATACGACATCGGCACGCCGTCCATCAGCACATAGGAGCGCGGCGACAGGCGCGAGGTCAGACCGCGCACGCCGACGTTGAGCGAAACATCGCTGCCGCCGGTGCCGTTGCTTTCCTGCACCTGCACGCCGGGGATCTGGCGCAGCACGTCGCGCACGCTGGTCGCGCCGCTTTCGGCGATGCGTTGGGATTCAACGATGCTGCGCGCGCCGGGGTGGTCGAGCAGCTTGGCCTCGGTCGGGTTGTCCAGCCAGTTGCCGGTGACGGTGACCGCATCCAGGTCGGTCGGGGTGGCCGATTGCGCACTCACCACACACGGCAGGGCGGCGAGGGCAGCAACAAGCGCGCACGCGATCGGCGACGGTCGCGGGCAGGACGAACGGGGCAACATGGGCACGACACTTCCGGTAGTGGGGGCGAACGCCGGCGGATCCTACCGGAAATGCGAATCATGCGCATCGCACGGGGCGTTCAGCGTCGCCCCGCGGCGGTGCGGTGTCGGCTAGGCCCGTACCCAGCGTGCGGCGATGCCGATGCCAGCCAACGCAACAGCCACCAAGCAGAAGGCGAACACCAGGCTGCTGGCCTGCGCCACGAACCCGATGAAGGCGGGGCCTGCCAGTACACCGGCGTAACCGAGCGTGGTGATCGCCGGAATCGCCAGGCTTTCCGGCATCGCCTTCTGGTTGCCGGCCATCGAGAACAGCGCCGGCACGATGTTGGCGCAGCCGAGCCCGATCAGCGCATAGCCCAGCAACGCCAGCGGCAGCAGCGTGGCAAAGGTGACCAGCGCGAAACCACCGGCGGCCACCAGGCTGCCGAGCAGGATGGCGCGGTGCCGCCCCAGCGCGGCCACCACGCCGTCGCCGACCAGGCGGGTCACCGTCATGGCGATGGCGAACGTCATGAAGCCCAGCCCGGCGTGCGACGGCGGCACCTGCTGAACCTCGTGCAGGAATACCGCGCTCCAGTCCAGCATGGCGCCCTCGGCCAGGAAGGCCACGAAACACAGCACGCCGATGCCCAGCACCACCCCATGCGGCACCGCGAACACCGGGGCACCGGCCGGCGCCTTGTCGCGCCGCCAGTACGGCAGCGACAGGGCCAGCAGCGCAGCCATCACCGCGACGGCCAGCAGGCACACCAGCCACGGCGGCAGGTGCAGCGCGAGCAGCCCGGTCATCGCCGCGGCGCCAACCGCGCCGCCGATGCTGTAGAAGGCGTGGAAGCCGGACATCATCGGCCGGCCGCTGTCACGCTCGACCATGACCGCCTGGATGTTCATCGTGCAGTCGCACGCGCCCACCCCGGCGCCGAACACGAACAGGGCCAGGCCCAGCGTCCAGGGCGAGGGGGCGATGGCCAGCAGCGGCAGGCTGGCGATCACCATCAACAGGGTGCCGATCATCACCGCGCGGCACCCATGGCGGGCAGCGAAGATGCCGGCCAACGGCATCGCCAGCAGGGAGCCTGCGCCCAGGCACAGCAGCACCAGGCCCAGCGAGCCCTCGTCCAGCCCGGTGCGGGTCTTGGCGAACGGTACCAGCGGCGCCCAGGCGGCAGTGGCGAAGCCGGGTAGGAAGAAGGCGGCGCGGGTGGCGTGTTGTTCGACGCGGGTACCGGCCAGGGATGCGTGGGTCAGCGTGGACATATCGGGCTCACTCCGCCGCGGCGTGGTGGATGTCGACGCCGCGGCGCGCGAACGCCTCGGCCTGCGCGGGCGGGGCATCGGCCTCCAGCACCAGCACGTCGATCTGGTCGACCGCGCCGATCCGGTGCGAAGCCTGCGCGCCCAGCTTTTCGTTGCTGGCCACCACCACGCAGCGGCTGCTGGCACCGAGCATGGCCCGCTTCAACGCGGCCTCCTCGCCATCCACGGCCCACAACCCGGCGTCGGCATCCACCGCACAGGTGCCGATGAAGCACACATCCACGCGCAACGCGGCGATCGCTTCCAGCGCCTGCGCGCCCACGGCCGCGCCGATCCGCGGATCCAGCCGGCCGCCGATCAGGGTGACCTCGAACCCGCTGCGCGCCATCAGCAGCAGCGCAATGTCCGGGGCATTGGTGATCACTCGCAGGCCCTGGTTGTCGGGCAGGCACGCGGCGATGGCACTGTTGGTGGAACCGGCATCCAGCAGCACCTGCTCACCCGGACGCACATGCAGGGCGGCCGCACGCGCCAACGCCTGCTTCTGTTCGCGCTGCAGGGCATGGCGGTCGGCCAGCGGCGGGAACTCCGGGGCCGCCGGCAGCGCGCCGCCGTATACCTTGCGGCACAGACCCTGGCTGGCCAGATCGCGCAGGTCGCGGCGAATCGAGTCCTCGGAGACGCCCATCTGCAGCGCAAGCTGGGCCGAGAACACGCGGCCCTGCTCGCGTAGCAGGCGGAGGATGGTCTGTTGGCGTTCGCCGGGGAGGGCTTCAGGATTCATGCGGGTTCTCGAGGCGTTGTGTACAAAACCGGAGAACCATGCATGAACGCGCGGAGGATCACCCGATTTGTAGGGTGAATATACACGAAGGCGCAGAACAGTGCGCAATAACGCGCACAAATGTATGCGTGATTGTGCGCGATTGCGGTGCGGTGTCAGTCCGCGCGGAGCAGTTCCGGCTGGATCACTCCGGCCACCCAGTCCATGAACGCGGTGACCCGGTGGGGCAGGTGGCGGCGCTGCGCGTACAACAACGTTACCGGCATCGGCTCGGCGGCGAGCTGGGGCAGCACCTCCACCAGGGTGCCGGCCGCCAATGCCTGGCGCACGCCCAGCCGCGGCACCTGGATGATGCCCAGGCCCGCCAGTGCGGCGGCGTTGTAGCCCTCGCCACTGTTGACCGTGACCGCCCCGCGCATCGGCAGGCTGCGGTAGCCGCCCTGGTCATCGGGGTACTCGAAGCCCGGCGAGCGCTGGCCCAGCGTGCCTACGTAGTGGATCAGCGCGTGATCGTGCAGGTCGGCGAGCGTGTGTGGGGTGCCGCGCGCGGCGAGATACGCCGGGCTGGCGCAGTTGACGATCTGCATGTTGCCCAGTGGTCGGGCCACCAGCGTGTTGTCGTCCAGGCTGCCTACCCGCAGCACGCAGTCGAAGCCTTCGCGAATGAGGTCGACGCGGCGGTCGGTGCCGCTGAGCTCGATCTCCAGCCCCGGATGCTGCGCAAGGAAGCCGGGCAGGTGCGGGATCACCAGCTGACGGGCCAGGCCGCTGGACATGTCCACCCGCAGCCGACCCTTGAGCTGGCTGGTGTCGCGGCGGAACATGCCCTGCAGCTCTTCCATGTCGTCCAGCAGGTCACGGGCGCGCTGCTGGAACTGCAGGCCGTCGGCGCTCAGCCGTACCCGGCGGGTGGTCCGGTGCAGCAACTGCACGCCCACCTCCGCCTCCAATCGCTGCACGGCCAACGACACGCTGGCCTTGGGCAGGCCCAGGCTGTCGGCCGCGCCGGTGAACGAGCCCAGTTCGGCGACGCGCAGGAAGCTGCGCAGTTGGTCCAGGCGATCCATGGATTGTTCGTCGTTGGTGAACAGTCAAATCAGGATCGCGCGGTTTATGCGGCTACGCAAGATCAATAGTCTGTGCCCACACCCTACCGCTGGAGAAACATCATGAGCAGCTCCTCCCGTATCGTCCTGGTCACTGGCGGCAGCCGCGGTCTGGGCCGCAACGCCGCACTCGCGCTGGCGGCCGATGGCGCCGATATCGTGATCACCTACCGCAGCCAGGCCGACGCCGCCCGGCAGGTGGTCGCTCAGATCGAAGCGCTCGGTCGCCGTGCCACGGCCTTGCCGCTGGATGTCGCCGACAGCGGCAGCTTCCCCGCGTTCGCCGACCAGCTGCGCGACACCCTGCAGGGGTGGGGCGCCACGCAGTTGCAGGGCCTGCTCAACAACGCCGGCGAAGGCTTGTACGCGAGCATCGCCGAGACCACGCACGAACAGTTCGACCACGCCGTGGCGGTACATCTGAAGGGGCCGTACTTCCTCACCCAGGCGCTGCTGCCGCTGATCGCCGATGGCGGGCGCATCCTCAACGTGTCCAGCGGGCTGGCGCGGTTCTCGCTGCCGGGCAGTTCGGCCTACGCGATGATGAAGGGCGGCATCGAGGTGTTCACCCGCTACCTGGCCAAGGAGCTGGGCGCGCGCGGGATCAGCGCCAACACGCTCGCGCCGGGCGCGATCGCCACCGATTTCGGCGGCGGCCGTGTGCGCGACGACGAGCATGTCAACGGCATGGTGGCCTCGATTACCGCGCTGGGACGTGCCGGCCAGCCGGATGACATCGGGCCGGTGGCCGCGGCGCTGTTGTCGCCGTCCACGGCATGGATCAATGCGCAGCGGGTGGAAGCGTCGGGCGGCATGTTCGTCTGAGTGGCGGGGCGTGTGCCATCGTGCGCACGCCTTTTGGACGTCGATCGGCTGCAAACGGGTCGCATTCGCAGTTCGCGGCTATCATGGCGCTCCTGATTCCCGCGTGCCGAGCCTGATTTGAACGCCACTCCACCAATGACCCCCATGGGTCGCGTTTTCGCCACCGTTGCCTTCATCGAAGCGCTCACCTGGGCCGGCCTGTTGATCGGCATGTACTTCAAGTACCACGCCGCCGATCCCACTCCGATCGGCGTGCGCGTGTTCGGCCCGGTGCACGGGTTCGCCTTCATGGCCTACGTTGTGGTGACGGTACTGGCCGCGGTGCGGCTGCGTTGGCCGTGGTGGGCGGCAGGGCTGGCCCTGCTGGCCGCGGTGCCGCCGCTGGTGACCTTGCCGCTGGAGTGGTGGTTCAAGCGGCGCGGGCTGCTGGGCCGTCGGCCGGCGTAGCTCTGTAGCGCGGTAGAGCCGACCGTTGGTCGGCTGCACGTATCGGTCCATCATTGGTGACCGCAGCCGCGACGCCGTTTCGGGGTCATGCGTGCAATGCGCGTAGCACCGTTATCGGCAGTCGTTTGGGAACCGACCCTACCGGGGTGGCGAGCGTGTTTTCACGACGTCAGGGTGCCATGGCTGCGGCCAGTGCTTCGCCGATCTGTTTCGGCGACTGATACCCCGCCCGTCGCGCCACTTCGTGACCGTCACGGACCAGTAGAAGGGTCGGTGTCTGGCGCAGGCCCAGGCTGCGGAAGAACACCTCGCCGATGGTTTCCAGGTGCACCTTGAGCAGCACGATGCCCGACGTACTGGGCGAATCGGCGATGCTGGCCAACGACATGTCCAGCATGCGGCAGCCGGGGCAGTTGTCCTTGTGGAAATCTACCAGCACGGTGGGATGGTCGCGCAGGGCGGCGTGGTAGGCGTCAGGCGTGGCGGCGTGCAGGGTCTGCATGGGTTGAGGTCTCGATGCGGGCCAACACGGTGTCGGTCCAGTGGTGGATGGCGTGGGTGTCGGCCTGCCCGTGCGGCATCTGCTCGATTTCCAGCACCGGGTGCGGCGAGCCGAAGAAGCGCGCCAGCCGGTGCGCGGCGCCGCAGTAGTACTCCGGGCCCCATTGGGTCTCGCCGGTGCCGAACACGGCCACGCCCGGGCCGGGCGGCAGCCCGGCGGTGTCGCGCAGCGTGGCCACGAAGGCCTTCATCTCCGCCGGGGTACGGCCCGCATTGTCGGTCCAGCAGCCGAGCAGCAGTGCATCGCGTGGCTGCTCGAGCGCGGCAGCGGTAGCGCCGTCCACGTCCAGCAACTGCAGCCAATGACCGAGCGCCTGGCAGCGTGCCGCGACCAGCCGCGCCAGCTCGCGCGTGTTGCCGCTCAGCGATGCATAGGCAAGCAGGATGCGCATGGGCGGCTTACAGGTCGTCGAAGCCGTTGTCCGCGTTGGTCTTCTTGTAGCTGGCGTTGCGCATTTCGAAGAAGTCCGTCTTGGTCTCGGTGAAGTTGTCGGCGTAGGCCTTGATCCACGGCATCACGTTGACGTGGGTGTCGCTGTACAGCTTCTCGATGCCGAGCATGCCGGCCATCTTGTTGGCGCGGTATTTCACGTAGCGGATCATTTCGTCCACGTCGATGCCGTCGATACCGTCCAGCACCTCGCCGGTCCAGCGCGTTTCCAGTGCGATGGCATGCTCGAACGCATCGTGTACGTAGGCGGTGAGCTGGTCGCCCTGAAGCTGCTGGTTCTCGCCGATGATGGCGCGGATCAATTCGCTGATGAACTTGGTGTGGGCCAGTTCGTCGCGGTTGATGAAGCTGATGATCTTGCCGGTACCGGTCATGCGGTTCTGGCGGACCAGGTTGTAGAAGAAGGCGAACCCGGAATAGAAGTTGATCCCCTCCAGGATCGACGACTGGATCAGCGACCGGATCAGGGTCTCGGCGGTCTTTTCGCGCATGAAGTCGTCGTAGGACTGCATGATCGGCTGGTTGCGCGCCAGGATGGTGGGATGGGTGCGGGCGATCTCGAACACGCGGTTCTGGTCGGCCAGCCCGGCGATGGAGGCCAGCACGTAGCTGTAGCTCTCGTTATGGATCACTTCCTGCTGGCCGATGATCGCCGCGTTGGCATGCGCGGCCGGGTCGGTGATGTACTCGGCCACGTTGTAGATGAAGCGGGTCTGCGGGGAGTCGAGCGTGGCCAGCAGGCCGATGATCGAATCGTAGGCGTTCTTTTCGCGCGCGTTGAGCTCGCCGTAGCCGCGCGCGTCGCCCTTCATGTCCACTTCGTCGGGGATCCAGAAGTTGGTCGACAGCTCCTTGTAGGCCCGGTAGAAGGACGGGTAGGGGATGTCGTTCCAGTTCAGGATGCCGCTGGTGCGGCCGTTGATGATGCCGGTGGAGCGGTTGGGGTGGCGCGGTTCGAGAATCTTGATGCGTTCGAGCGGTGTTGCCATGGGGGTGTCCTGGTTGTCGGGTTGCGCATGTAGGCAGGGTTGACGACCCGCGGGCGTCAGCTACCGCACCATTCGCACTCGTCGATGTCGATGTCGTTGGAGCGGACGTAATAGGTGGTTTTCAGGCCTTCGCGCCAGGCGCTCATGTGCAGGGCGAGCAGGGTGCTGGCGCGGATGGTGCTGGGCACGTACAGGTTGAAGCTGATCGACTGGTCCACGTGGCGCTGGCGGCGCGCGTTCTGGCGGATGCTGGCGAACTGATCCAGCCGGTAGGCGCCCTTTTCGTAGTACGGGTAGGTCTCCAGCGACAGCCCGGGCGCGGCCACGGGGCGGCGGAAGTCCTTCTTTTCCTCGTAGTAGAACGCGCCGTACACCGGGTCGATGGAGGCGCTGGAGCCGGCGATCTGCGCGGTGCTCATGTTCGGCGCCACCGCCAGCAGCCAGCCGTTGCGCAGTCCGTGCACGCTGACCTGCGCGGCCAGTTCCTGCCAGGCCGGGCTGTCGTAGCCACGCGCACGGAAGTACTCGCCGTTCTGCCAGTCGCTGCCCACGAAGGTGGCGTAGCGACCCTTCTCCTCGGCCAGGCGCATGCTGGCCTGGATGGCCAGGTAGTTGATGCGCTCGTACAGGCTGTCGGCATAGTCTTCGGCCTGGGGGTCGTTCCAGTCGATCTGCTTCAGCGCCAGCAGGTGGTGCCAGCCGAACGTGCCCAGGCCGATCGCGCGGTACTTGCGGTTGGTGATGGTGGCCTGCGGTACGGGCAGCTGGTTGAGGTCGATCACGTTGTCGAGCATGCGTACCTGGATCGGCACCAGCCGCTCCAGCACATCGCTGGACAGCAGGTCCGGCGCCGCGGTGACCGCGCGGCCCAGGTTGATCGAGGACAGGTTGCACACCACGAAATCGCCGGCCTGGCGGGTGGTGACGATCTGGTCGCCACTGATCATCTCCTGCATCAGCCGGGTGGGGCTCATGTTCTGCAGGATCTCGGTGCACAGGTTGCTGGAATACACCTTGCCGACGTGCTTGTTCGGGTTCATCCGGTTCACTTCGTCCCGGTAGAACATGAAGGGATTGCCGGTCTCCAGCTGGCTGACCATGATCCGCTTGAACAGGTCGATGGCCTTGATCGTGCGGCGGCTGATGCGTTCGTCGGCTACCACCTCGGCATAGCGCTCGCGGAAGCTGCCCTGGCCGCGCTGCTCGTCGTGGAAATCCTGCAGGTACCAGCCCTTGATCCGCTTCACCTCATACGGGTCGAACAGATACCAGTCCCCGCGCCGCTCCACTGCCTCCATGAACAGGTCGGGCAGGCACACCGAGGTGAACACATCGTGCGCGCGCAGGCGCTGGTCGCCATTGTTCAGGCGCAGATCCAGGAAGCTCTCGATGTCGCGGTGCCACACGTCCAGATACACCGCGATGGCGCCCTTGCGCTGGCCCAGCTGGTCCACGCTCACGGCGGTGTTGTTGAGCTGCTTGATCCACGGCACCACGCCGCCGGACGAATTGGCCACGCCGCGGATCGCCGCACCGGCCGAGCGCACATAGCCCAGGTAGGCGCCCACGCCGCCACCGTGTTTGGACACGCGGGCCACGTCGGTGTTGGAGTCGTAGATGCCCTGCAGGCTGTCGTCCACGGTGTCGATGAAGCACGACGACAGCTGCCCGCCGGTCTTGCCGGCATTGGCCAGGGTGGGCGTGGCCACCGTCATGTACAGGTTTGAGAGGGCCCAGTAGGCCTCGCGCACCAGACGCATGCGCCGCGCCCGGGTGCGGTCGCCGCTGAGGTGTTCGTTCTGCATCAGGTACAGCGCGATGGTGAGCCAGCGCTCCTGCGGCAGTTCGTACACCGCCCGCGACGGGTCGGTGGCCAGGTAGCGGGTGGCCAGCAGGTACAGGCCGTTGTACGCGAACAGCAGGTCGCGCTCGGGCTCGATCATCGCCCCGGCTTCCTCCAGTTCTTCCTTGGAGTAGGCCTTAAGGATGTCGATCGAGTACACGTTGCGGTCGGCCAGGCTTTCCTGCAGTCCCACGTAGGAGCCGTATTTGAGGCTGGCGTCGTAGAAGCGGTTCTTGCTGGCGCGCTTGTACAGGCGGCGCAGGTACAGCCGCGCGGCGAAGTGCTCCCAGTCCGGCGCCACCAGGTCGATGCGCGACTCGGCCTCGCGGATCAGCAGGTCCACCAGGTCGTCGGCGCTGAGCTGTTCCCGCCGCTGCACCAGCGCCAGCACGGCGCGCTGGTAATCGGCCAGATCGAGCTGTGGAAACTCGGCATGCACGGCCTGGATCGAGCGCACCAGGCGGGCCTGCTCGAACGGCATGCGCCGGTTGCCGCCTTCCTTGCTGATCCACAGGCCATCGCTGCTGCTGGCGGTGGTGTCGTGTACGGGGGAGGTGGGGGTGAGGGTGCTGTCTTCAGTGCTCATCGTCAGTCCATGCAGTGCGCAGGTGTCGCGTCGCGATGCAGGCATCGCGACGACCGGGCGGGCGTCATGGAGGCAGGGGGATCATCCCCGGAGAGGTCCGGGTAATTCGCTCGCTTCCAGGCGCTGTTCGGGTGGTCATGCCGCGTGGCCAGCAAGGCCTGCAGGGGCATGACGGGGAACCGGGCCTGGCGGAAGCGGGGAGCCGATGAACACAACATAGTGTGGGTCTGCCTCATCGTCAACATCATATGTTGGGGTGAGGCGGCCACGAATGTGACCAAACGCCGCAGCCGATCGGCGGGGCGAGGCGTGTGGCGGCCGTGTGTCGATCAACGATCAGGCGGAAGGCAGCCGAACCACGGCCGGCTCTACCAGTACCCCAGCACCTTCCACCACGCGCCACCCACCACGGCAAACACCACCAGCTCGAACACGCACATCACAAACCCGACGCGCCACCACGTGCCCAGGCTGACGTAGCCGCTGCCGAAGATGATCGGCGAGGTGCCGGTGGCGTAGTGGGTGAGCGTCATCATGATTGCCGAGCCGGCGGTCATCATCAGCATGAAGGGCACCACGTACTCGGCCGGAATCAACAAGGCGCCCACGCCGAGGAAGGCCAGCAGCATCGCGCTGATGTGCGCGGTGGTGCTGGCGAACAGATAGTGCGAGAACACGAACGCCAGCACCAGCACCGCGGCGATGGCTTCCCAGCCCATGCCGCTGGCGACGATGGCCCCCTTCATGCCCTCGGAGAACCAGCCGATGACGCCGAGCTTGTTGAGCTGCTCGGCCATCATCACCAGCGCGCCGAACCACACCAGCGTGTCCCAGGCGCTCTTTTCCGACAGCACGTCGTCCCAGTCGATGGTGCCGGTGATGATCAGCACGAACAGGCCGAGGAAGGCGACCACGGTGGGATCCAGCGTCCACGCCGGCCCGAACAGCATCGCCGGCACGTTCGCCCACAGCACCAGCAGCAGGCCGAAGGTGCCCATCATCACCTTCTCCTTCGGTGCCAGCGGCCCCATCCGCGCCAGTTCGGCGCGCGCGTAGTCCACCGCGTTCGGCGTGGCCTTCAGTTGTGGCGGCGAAAGCAGGTAGATCACCAGCGGCATCAGCAGCAGGCACACCAGCCCCGGCACCAGCATGCACAGCGCCCAGGTGGTCCAGGTGAGGTGGAACTGTTGGCCGGTCGCCTTGGCCACGTAATCCACCACCAGCGGATTGGGCGCGGTGGCGGTGAGGAACATCGCCGAGGTGATCGGGTTGGCGTGGTAGTTCACCAGCGCCAGGTAGGTGCCAACCTTGCCCTCGGTGCCTTTTGCCGGGTCCGAATCGAACGCGTTGGCGATCGAGCGCATCACCGGGTGCACGATGCCGCCGCCGCGGGCGGTGTTGCTGGGCGTGAACGGGGCCAGCACCAGCTCGCACACCGCCAGCCCATACCCCACGCCGAGCGTGCGCTTGCCGAGCAGGGCGATGAACATCAGGCCGATGCGGCTGCCCAACCCGGTCTTCTTCAGGCCGCGCGAGATCAGGATCGCCACCACGATCAGCCAGATCAGCGGGCTGGCAAAACTGCTGAGCGCATCGGTGATGGCGCCCTTGGACGAGGTCGAGGTGACCTGCGACAACGACACGATGACGATCGCCATCATCGCCATCACCCCGATCGGCATCACCTTGAGGATGATCGCCACGATGGTGGTCAGGAAGATCGCCACCAGCCCCCAGGCCTTGGGCGTGAGTCCGGCCGGGCAGGGCAGCAGCAACAGGGTGACCAGCACCGTCGTGGCGATCAGCGCCGGCACCAGCCGGAACGGCACCGCCCCGTTGAAGTAGCGGAACAGGTCCTGCAGTCGCTTGAGCATCGCGGGGTCCTTGCGGCGGGTGCGGAATTACTTGAACGGCAGTGAGCGCAACTGCTGCAGGCGTTGCAGCGCCAGCTCGGCATGCACCTTGGCGTTGTCGGGGTCGGTCAGTTCGGTGGCCATCGGCGATGCGGCGGCCTCACGCGCGGCACGGGCGCGGGCGTCGTCCAGGTTTTCGCTGCGCAGGCCGAGGTCGGCCAGCACGATCACCTTGCCCGGCTGCACCTCCACATGCCCGCCCGACACGTACACGTGCAGCGGCGGCTCGGCCCCGACCGGAAACACCGACACCATGCCTTCGCGCAAGGTGGCCAGCAGCGGCGCATGCTGCGCCAGCACGCCAAAACGCCCCTCGCTGCCCGGCAGGCTGATCTCGCGCACGTCGCCGCTCCAGATCTCGCCGGTCAGGCTGATGATCTGCACCGGCAGGCCGTGGGCGATGTCGGCCACGATGCCGGGCAGGGCGGTTGCGGGAGGAAGTGACGCCATTGCAAAGACCGTGAGGGGGCTGGAGCCAGCTTAGTCGGGTCGGTGTGTGCACGGGTTGATCGACATCAATGTCCCGCGCGTAGGGACGCATCCGCGCTGTCCATCGCACGCGGATGAATGCCGCACCACCGCAAGCAGGAAACTGCGAATGCGACCTGTTATCATTTGACTGGATAGCCACGGCGATCCTCGCATCGTCGAAGCCGATCGATCCGACGCGCCGCCTTGCTGCGCTGCGCGCCCTATTCCCTGATTGGCAGTGGTGTTATGCATGAGCGTTCGGTAGTACCCGGCTTGCCGGCCCTGGTGTTCGCAGCCTTGACCGGCACCATGGCGATGATGGCCTTCGTGGCGGTAGTGGGGCCGGTGGTGCGCCTGCTGGGGCTGGCCGAATGGCATGCCGGCCTGTCGGTCACTGCCGCCGGCGTGCTGTGGATGCTGTCCGCGCGCCGCTGGGGCAGCCTGAGCGACCGCATCGGGCGCAAGCGCGTGCTGCTGATCGCACTGGCGGCCTATGTGCTGATCTACGTCGCGATGGCGGTCTTTGTCGACGCCGCGTTGGCCCGCCCACCGGCGCTGTGGCTGTCGGTGCTGGTACTGGTGGGCACGCGGGCGCTGGTGGGGCTGTTCTACGCCGCCGTGCCCCCCACCGCTGCCGCGCTGGTGGCTGACGGTGCCGCGCCGGGGCAACGCGCCTCGGCCATGGCCAAGCTCGGCACCGCCAACGCGCTGGGCATGGTGGTCGGGCCGGCCGCCGCCGGGTGGATCGCTTTCCACCAGTTGTCGCTCACCCTCTATATCGCGGCGTTCCTGCCGTTGCTGTCGCTCGCTGCCATCGCCTGGCGGCTGCCGCCGGATGCGCCGCTGCGCACGGCCGCCACCGGCCCGCGCGCGCGGCTGGGCTGGACCGATGCACGGCTTCGGCTGCCGATCCTGGCGGTGTTTGCAGCCATGGTGTCGGTCACCATCGCGCAGGTCACGGTCGGCTTCTTCGCCATCGACCGCCTGCACCTGTCGCCGGCCGACGGCGCGCGTGCGGCTGGTCTGGCGCTCACCGCGGTGGGTGTCGGGCTGATCCTGGCGCAGGTGCTGGTGATGAAGCTGGTCGGCGTGCCGCCGCGCCGCTGGATCGCGATCGGCGCGCTGGTGTCGGGCATTGGTTTCGCCTCGGTGGCGCTGGTCGATGCGCGGTGGGAACTGCTGCTGGCCTACGCGGTGGCGGCGTTCGGGATGGGCTTCGTGTTTCCGTCATTCCAGGCGCTGGCCGCTGATTCGGTGCAGGCCCATGAGCAGGGCGCTGCCGCAGGCACCGTGGCCTCGGTGCAGGGCCTGGGCATGGTGATCGGACCAATGCTCGGCACGCTGCTGTACCAGTGGCGGCCGAGCGCGCCGTACCTGTTGGTGGGGGCGCTGCTGCTGGTGCTCTCGGTGGCCGCGGCGCGCCACCGCGCCGGAGCGCCGGCATGAACGACAGCACGCAGGTGCGCGTGGTGCGCGACGACGACAGTGCTGTGGCTGGCGATGCTGCCGCGGCCACGCCGTTCCTGCTGCGGGCGCCGTTGCGCTCGCTGCACACCCAGGGGTGCCGGGCGCGGCTGCCGTCCGGCGGCACCGCCACCCTGGCCGCGCGTGTAGCGGCCTTCTTCGCTACGCCGCGCGCCGGCCTGCCGCTGCTGGTCGGCGCGTTGCCGTTCGATCCTGACAGTGACGACGCGCTGCACCAGCCGCAGGCCGTTTCGAACACGGCGCTGCCGTCGGCGTCGCCTGCGGCGCCCTTCACCGGTCGCATTGCTGCCGAACCCAGTGCCGCGCAGTACGCAGATGCGGTGGGCGCGGCGCTGCAGCACCTGCAGCAGCCGGCGCCGGCGCTGCACAAGGTGGTGCTGGCCCGCAGCCTGCTGCTGCACGGTGCGCATGACGTTGATCCGCACGCGCTGGCCGCGCGCCTGGGCCACGATCCCAGCGTGGCCACCTATCTGGTGTCACTCCCCGGTGAGGCGCAGGAATCGCCGGCATGGCTGGTGGGCGCAACCCCCGAACTGCTGGTGTCGCGTCGTGGCAACCGCGTGCTGTCGCATCCGCTGGCCGGTTCGGCCCGGCGCCATCCCGACCCGGACGAAGACGCACGGGTCGCGCAGGCGCTGCTGGGCTCGGCCAAGGACCACGACGAACACCGCCATGTCGTGGAGGCGATCGTGGCGGCACTGGCGCCGTGGTGCAGTCACATCGATGCCGAACCGCGGCCCTCGCTGCATGCCACCGCCACCATGTGGCACCTGGGCACGCGGATCGAGGCCACGCTGGCCGATGCCCGCACGCCGGTTGCCACGCTGGTGGCGGCGCTGCATCCCACCCCGGCGGTGTGCGGTACGCCGCGCACGCTTGCGCTGGCCACCATCCGTGCGCTGGAGCCGGTGCCGCGCGGCTTCTATGCCGGTGCAGTTGGCTGGACCGATGCCGACGGCGATGGCGACTGGTACGTGGCGATCCGCTGCGCCCGCGTGCAGGGCCCGCAGGTGCGCGTGTACGCCGGTGCGGGCATTGTGGCCGGCTCCCAGCCAGCGCTGGAAGTGGCCGAAACCGACGCCAAATTCGGCGCCGTGTTGAATGCCCTGGGCGTCGATACGTTGTCTTCTACGCGTGTTACCGGAGTTGCTTCCTGATGAATGACATGGCTTCCCCCGCACGGGTACCGCTTCGCCAGAGCTGGCCGCCGGCGCTGGTGGCGCGCTACCGCGCCGCAGGGTACTGGCGCGGCGAAACACTGCCTGGCGTGCTGCGCGAGCGCGCCGTGCAGTTCGCCGATGATATCGCCGTGGTCGGCGGCGAGGTACGGCTGAGTTACGCAGCCCTCTGGCAGGAGGCCGGCCGGATCGGTGCGGGGTTGCTGGCGCGCGGTCTGGTACCCGGCGATCGGGTGGTGGTGCAGCTGGGCAATACGCCGGCCTTCGTGACGGTGGTCTGCGGGTTGTTCCGGGCCGGGTTGATCCCCGTGTACGCGCTGCCGGCACACCGCATCACCGAGGTGAGCCATGTGATGCACAAGGCGCAGGCGCGCGGGTACATCGCCGCCGACAGGCAGGACGGCTTCGACTACCGCATGCTGGCGCGCGAACTGCAGGCGCTGCTGCCAGCGCTGCAGCACGTGCTGATCGTCGGCGACGCCGCCGAGTTCGGCGCGGTGGACAGCCTGCAGGGCGATGCGGCGCTGTTGCCGCCCGATCCGGATCCGCAATCGGTGGCGTTCCTGCAGCTGTCTGGCGGCAGTACCGGCTTGTCCAAACTCATTCCGCGCACCCACGACGACTACATCTATTCGTTCCGCGCCAGCAACGAGATCTGCGCCATCACCCGCGACAGCGTGTACATGGTCGCGCTGCCGGCGGCGCACAACTTCCCGATGAGCTCGCCCGGGTTCCTGGGTGCGCTGTATGCCGGTGCGCGCGTGGTGATGAGCCCGGGCCCCGGACCCGACGCGGCCTTCCCGCTGATCGCGCGCGAGCGCGTCACCTGCGTGGGCCTGGTGCCGCCGCTGGCCTTGTTGTGGGCGCAGGCCGCAGCCACTACGACGCACGACCTGACTAGCCTGCAGGTACTGCAGGTGGGCGGCGCCAAGCTGGTGCCCGAAGCGGCGCGACGGGTGATCGACAGCCTGGGCTGCCGCCTGCAGCAGGTGTTCGGCATGGCCGAAGGCCTGGTCAACTACACCCGCCTGCACGATCCGCTGGAGGTGGTGGTGGGCACGCAGGGCCGACCGATCTCGCCCGACGACGAGGTGCTGGTGGTGGACGACCACGGCCATCCGGTCGCCGAAGGCGGCATCGGCCACCTGCTCACGCGGGGCCCGTACACCATCCGCGCATACCACAACGACCCGGCCGCCAACGCACGGTCCTTCACCGAAGATGGGTACTACCGCACCGGCGACATGGTGCAGCAGCTGCCCGGGGGCTACCTGGTGGTGCAGGGCAGGGCGGGGGACCATATCAACCGGGCCGGCGAAAAGATCTCCGCCGAGGAGATCGAAGACCATCTGCTGGCCCACGCCGACGTATTCGATGCCGCCGTGGTGTCCATGCCGGATGCCTTCCTGGGGGAACGCAGCTGCGCGTTCGTCATTGCGCACGGCACCCCGCCCACCGCCGCCAGCCTCAAGGCCTGGGTGCGCGGGCGCGGCCTGGCCGCGTTCAAGGTGCCCGACCAGGTGGTATTCGTGGCGGCCTTCGGCACCACCGCGGTGGGCAAGATCAGCCGCCGCGAACTGCGCGCGCAGTTGCGCGCGCGTTACCTTGAACAGACAGGAGACCCGCGCTGATGGCGCTGCCGAAGATTGCCCCGTATCCGTTGCCGCTGGCCGGTGAACTGCCCCCGCCGCGCGGCCCCTGGGTGCCGCGCACCGAGCGCATGGCGCTGCTGGTGCATGACATGCAGCAGTATTTCCTGGCCGCATTCGCCGCCGACGCGGCACCGCTTGCGCCGGCCGTGGCCAACATCGCCCGCCTGCTGGCGCACTGCCGTGCGCGCGATATCCCGGTGTTCTACACGGCCCAGCGCGGCAACCAGGACCGCCGCGACCGCGGGCTGCAGGCCGACCTGTGGGGCCCGGGCATGAGCGCCACCGCCGAGCACGAAACCATCGTTGCCGCCTTGGCGCCGGCTCCCGGCGACCACGTGCTGGTGAAGCACCGCTACAGCGCGTTCCAGCGCAGCAACCTCGACACGATGCTGCGTGCCCGTGGCCGCGACCAGCTGCTGGTGACCGGTGTGTATGCGCACATCGGCTGCGCGGCGACCGTGACCGAGGCGTTCCAGCGCGACATCGAGGCGTTCATCGCCGCCGATGCAGTGGCCGATTTCTCGCGCGCCGACCATGACCTGGCGCTGCACCTGATCGCGCGCACCTGTGGCGTGCCCCTGACCACCGACCAGCTGTTGAAGGCCCTGGCATGAACACTCCCGTACACGACCTCCCGCTTGACCTGGCGCGCATGCGTGCCGACGTGGCCGGCATGCTGGGCGAATCGCCCGAGACCATCGGTGACGACGACAACCTGATCGACCTGGGCCTGGACTCGATGCGGGTGCTGGGCCTGGTGCTGGCCTGGAGCAACACCGGCATCGCGCTGGAATTCAGCCACCTGGCCGAGCACGCCACGCTGGCCGGCTGGTGGGGCGTGGTGCAGCGGCTGCAGGGCAGCGCTGCCCGCGCATGAAGGCAGGGCAGGGCGCGGACGCAACCGACGCACACGCGCAGACGCACCCCCAGGGCCTGAGCGAAGCGCAGACCGGGCTGTGGTATGCGCAGCGACTGGCCGCTGCGCCGGCGGCATTCAACACCGCCCATGCGTTGTGGATCGACGGCGCGTTGGACGTCCCACGCTTCGTAGCCGCAGCCAACGCCGCCGCGCACGAGGCCGAGGCGCTGGCGCTGCGGATTGCCGACAGCGCCGACGGCGTGCCGCAGCAATGGCCTGTGCCCGCGCATGTGCCACTGCTGGAGGTGGTGGACCTGTCCGCGCTGCCGGACCCGGCGGCGGCCGCGCGCACCGCGATGGACCAGGACCGCCTGCGCGCGGTGGATCCGGCGCGCGACCGGCTGGCCCAGCAGCGCCTGTTCGTGCTGGGCGACGCGCGGCATCTCTGGTACCTGCGCGTGCACCACCTGGCCACCGATGGCTACGGCATGGCGCTGTTCAGCGAACGGGTCAGCGCACTGTATGCCGGCGGGGATGCCGATGCGGCAGCGCTTGCCCCGTTGGCGCCGGTCCTGGCCGATGATCTGGACTACCGCCACGGCGAACGCCGCGCCACCGATGCCGCCTACTGGCAGCAGTACATGGCCGGTGCACCGGCCGCCGAATGCCTGGCGGGCACGACGGCGCCGGCGGCTGCCGATGCGCTGCGCCACGTCTGCGACCTGCCTGCGGCGCTGCGCCGCCGGCTGCTCGCGGTGGCCACGCAGATCGGCCAGCCGTGGCCGGACCTGCTGACCACGCTGGCTGCCGAGTATTGCCGCCGCTTCAGTGCACTGGATGAAGTGGTGCTGGGCGTGCCGTTCATGGGGCGGCTGGGCAATGCCTCCGCACGCGTGCCGGCGATGGTGATGAACGTGCTGCCGCTGCGCGTGGCCGCCCGCGACGTCGGCTTGGCCGAGGCGGTGCAGGCCACCGCACGCGACCTGCTGCGCGCCCGCCGCCACGGCCGCTACCGTGGTGAACAGCTGCGCCGCGACCTGGGTCTGGTGGGCAGCCAGCACCGCCTGCACGGGCCGATGATCAACGTGCAGCCGTTCTACCGGGCGCTGCCGCTGGCGGGCGTGCAGGTGCGGCTGGACGTACTGGGCACCGGCCCGGTGGACGACATCACGTTCGGCTTCCGCGGCGACGGCACGCACCACCTCGACCTGGAAATCGAAGCGAACCCTGCCCTGTACGATCCGGCACAGGTGGAGGCGCATGCCGCGCGGCTGCTGCATTTCATCGACGCTGCACTGGACGTGCATGACCGCGGGTTGCGCATGGACGACATCGCGCTGGCCACGCCGGCCGAAGCGCAGCGCTACCTGTTCGAGGTGAACGCCACGGCCAGGCCGCTGCCGGATGTCTCACTGGTGGCACTGCTGCTGGACGGCATGCGTGCCAACCCCGACGCCATCGCGCTGGAGTTCGATGGGCAGCGGCTCACCCATGCGCAGCTGGAACAGCGCAGCCGGGCACTGGCACTGCAGTTGCAGGCGATGGGCGTGGGCCGCGAATCCCGCGTGGGGGTGGCGTTGCCACGCTCGCTGGACCTGGTGATCGGGCTGGTGGCGATCCTGCGCGCCGGCGCGGCCTACCTGCCGGTTGACCTGGGCCATCCGGACCAGCGGCTGGGCCGCATCCTGGCCTCTGCCCAGCCCAGCGGCATACTGGCCGACGACACGGCGGCAGCGCGCTTTGCCGGGTATCGCGTGCTGGCACCGTCGCAGTGGAGCGCAGGCGATGCCCGCGAACTGCCCGACAGCGTGCAGCCGCAGGATGCGGCCTACGTCATCTATACCTCTGGCTCCACTGGCGAGCCCAAGGGCGTGCTCGTGGAGCACCGCGCCATCGTCAACCGCCTGCAATGGATGCGCAGCCATTACGGCATCGGCGCCGATGCGCGGATCCTGCAGAAAACGCCGGCCACCTTCGACGTCTCGGTCTGGGAATTCTTCCTGCCGCTGCTGTGCGGGGCCACGCTGGTGATCGCGCCGCCCGACCTGCACCGCGACCCGGTGGCGCTGGCCAACCTGATCCGCCGCGCCCGGATCAGCGTCGTGCATTTCGTTCCGTCGATGCTGGATGCGTTTCTGGCCGTGCCCGCCGCGCGCGGCCTGCAGCTGCGCCAGGTGTTCACCAGTGGCGAGGCGTTGGAACCGGCCCTGCGCGACCGCTTCCACGCGACCGTTGATGCCGAGCTGCACAATCTGTATGGCCCCACTGAAGCCGCTGTCGATGTGAGCTGGTGGCCGGCGGGCCGCGACGACCGCAGCAGGCCGGTGCCGATCGGCTACCCGGTCTGGAACACCCGCCTGTATGTGCTCGACGCGCGCATGCGGGCGCTGCCGCCCGGCGTGCCCGGCGACCTGTACCTGGGCGGCGTGCAGTTGGCGCGTGGCTACCTGGGCCGCGATGACCTGAGCGCCGAGCGCTTCCTCGCCGACCCGCACGTGGCCGGTGAACGGATCTATCGCAGCGGCGACGTAGCGCGCTGGCGTGCCGACGGTGCCGTGGAATACCTCGGGCGCAGCGACCACCAGGTAAAACTTCGCGGGCTGCGCATCGAGCTGGGCGAGATCGATGCCGCGCTGCGCCTGCAGCCCGGCGTGGAACGCGCTGAAACGCTGCTGCGCGAAGACCGCCCCGGAGAGCGGCGGTTGGTGGCGTATGTCTCCGGGGTGGCGTTGGACCCGGTGGCGCTGCGCGCCGGCCTGGCTGCACGCGTGCCGGACTACATGGTGCCTGCCGCGCTGGTCGTGGTGGCGCACTGGCCGGTGACGGCAAACGGCAAGCTGGACCGTGCCGCGTTGCCGGTGCCAACGCTGGGCCCGGTGTCGGGCCGCGCGCCCGCCACCGACAGCGAGCGCCAGCTGGCCGCGTTGTTTGCCCAGGCGTTGGGCCTGGATACTGCGCCCAACGCCGATGCGGACTTCTTCAGTCTGGGCGGTGATTCGCTGTCGGCGGTGCACCTGCTGCTGGCGATCCAGCAGCACTGGCAGCGCGATCCGGGCCTGGGCGCGGTGTTCGCCCATCCCACGGTGGCCGCACTGGCGAGCGTACTCGACGCCCCGGAACACGGCACCGACCACGGCCTGTCGCCGATGATCCAGCTGGCGCGCGGCGAGCCGGGCAGGGCACCGCTGTTCGTGGTCCATCCCGCCGGCGGCATCGCCTGGAACTACCGCGACCTGGCCCGTGCGCTGCAGCCGGCACGCGACGTCCATGGCCTGCAGTCGCCTGCACTGGATGCCGCGCAGCCGCTGCCCGACAGCATCGACGCCCTGGCCGCGGACTATGTGGCACGCGTGGTGGCCCTGCATCCGAACGGGCCGGTGCACCTGCTGGGCTGGTCGGTGGGCGGCATCATCGCCCAGGCCATGGCCGTGCGCCTGCAGGCACTGGGCCGCAGCGTCGGGGAACTGGTCCTGCTGGATGCCTATCCGAGCGAATGCTGGCGGGCCGAACCCGAACCGGACCCGATCGCGGCGCTGCGTGCGCTGCTGGCCATCGCCGGGCACGATCCCGATGCGCATCCCGAGCTGGACAGCCGCGCGCGCATCATGGCGTTCCTGCGCCGCGGCGACAGCGCGCTGGGCAACCTGCCCGAACCGGTGCTGGACGGCGTGGTCCGCGCGGTTACCGGCACCAACCGGTTGATCCGCGCACACCATCACGCGCCGTACCGCGGCGTGCTCAGCCATGTGCGCGCGGGCCGCGACCACGCCGCGCGCCCGTATCTGCAGGCGTCACTGTGGGCGCCGCACGCGGCCACGGTCGAGACAATCGAACTGCCGTTCGTGCATGCCGAGCTGACCGGCCGCGATGCCGTCGCACAGATCGCCCCCTGGGTGTCGGCGCGGCTGCAGCGCAGCGACCCCATCCATACCCCTATGCCCGCACAGGAACAGCCCACATGAAACTCACCGGATTCGACGGCACGTTGGCCGTGGTCACCGGCGCTGCCGGCGGCATCGGCGCGGCGCTGGTGCAGCAGCTGCTGGACAGCGGATGCGTGGTCGTCGCCACGGACCTGGCAGCGCCCGCGCTGCCGACGCACCCGAACCTGCACGCCAGGGCAGTGGACGTCAGCAATGCCGGTGCCGTGGACGCGCTGGTCAGCTGGGCCGAAACAACGCTGGGGCCGGTGGGCTTCGGCATCAACGTTGCCGGTGTGCTGCAGGTGGGCACGGTCGACCGGATCGACGACGCGCACTGGCGCCACGTGTTCGCGGTCAATACCGACGGGGTGTTTCACCTGTCGCGCGCCCTGGCGCGGGTGATGACGCCACGCGGCAAGGGCGCCATCGTCACCGTCAGTTCCAATGCCGCTGGGGTCCCGCGGCATGGCATGGCCGCCTATGCCGCATCGAAAGCGGCCGCCACCATGTTCACCCGCTGCCTGGGGTTGGAACTGGCTCCCCATGGCATCCGCTGCAACATCGTCGCACCGGGCTCGACGCTGACCCCGATGCAGACCGGCATGTGGGAGGACGCCGAGGGCGCACAGCGCGTGATCGAGGGCAATCCGGCCACCTACAAGGCGGGTATTCCGCTGCGCAAGCTGGCCAGTCCTGAGGACATCGCCCAGGCGGTGATGTTCCTGCTGTCCGACCAGGCTGGCCACATCGCCATGAGTGATCTGTACGTAGACGGCGGCGCCACGTTGCGCGGGTGAGAAGATGCCGGGCGATGCCCGGATTTGGTCATGCGCGCGTTCGGATGATCTGCAGCCGACCAACGGTCGGCTCTACCGGAGGGGGCGCCCGATGTCGCCGGGGGGCGCCGCGATCGTTCGACACCCCCGTGATCACCCGACACCTCCGCGGTCGTCCGACACCGCGTAGCGCCGGGCTCTGCCCGGCTGCGGTTCGCGCGCGTGTTGGGTTGCTCTGCAGCCACCCGTGGGGTGGCTCTACCGTCGGGGCGCCCGATGTCGCCGGGGGGCGCCGTGATCGTCCGATACGTCCGTGATCGTCCGACACCGCGTAGCGCCGGGCTCTGCCCGGCTGCGGTTCGCGCGCGTGTTAGGTTGCTCTGCAGCCACCCATGGGGTGGCTCTACCGTCGGGGCGCCCGACGTCGCCGGGTTCGCCCGACATGTCCGGGGTCGCCCGATGTCGCCGTGATCGTCCGACACCTCCGCGGTCGTCCGACACCGCGTAGCGCCGGGCTCTGCCCGGCTGCGGTTCGCGCGCGTGTTAGGTTGCTCTGCAGCCACCCATGGGGTGCCTCTACCGTCGGGGCGGCCGATGTCGTCGGGGGGCGCCGCGATCGTCCGACACCTCCGCGGTCGTCCGACACCGCGTAGCGCCGGGCTCTGCCCGGCTGCGGTTCGCGCGCGTGTTGGGTTGCTCTGCAGCCACCCATGGGGTGGCTCTACCGTCGGGGCACCCGATGTCGTCGGGGGCACCGCGATCGTCCGACACCCCTGTGATCGTCCGACACCCCCGTGATCACCCGACACCTCCGTGATCACCCGACACCTCCGCGCTCGTCCGACACCGCGTAGCGCCGGGCTCTGCCCGGCTACCGTCCGCGCAGGCGGTCAGCCCTTCAACCAGCGGTTGCACGCCGCGCCGGCGTCCGCGCCCGGTGCGGCCTTGGCGCACGATTCGCCCATGCGTGCCTGCAACCGGCCCAGCGTTTCAGCGCCATGGTGCGCACGGCTCCATGCCTGCAGGGTGGTCGCCAGCCGCTCGAAGCGCTGCCGCGTGCGCTGGTGGTAGCCCGCCGGCTGCGCGTCCAGTTCGGCGATCACCTGCGCCGTTGCCTGCTCGATGGCCTTGCCATCGTCCGGCGTCAGCCGCACCAGGCCTTCCACATACAACACGCCCCATTGCACCCGCGTGGCCGGTCCCTGCGCGCCCTCGTAGGCCTTGCGCAGCCAGTCCACCGCAGCCGCCTTGTCGCCGCGTGCCTCGGCCAGTTCGGCCAGCTCGGGCATGTAGTAGTACGGCGTCTGGCTTCGGTCCAGTTCGGCCCGCAACAACGCCTCGGCCGCTGCATCATCGCCGGCCTCGCGCAGCACATACACCGCGCTGCTGATGGTGGCCTGGCGCTCGTGCGCGGTCGTGGCCGCTGCATCGGCGGCGGCCACGCGTTCGTGCGCCTTTTCCTGCAGCGTCGGCGGCACGGCGGTGTCCGGATGCTGCTGTTTGAACAACGTCAGCTCGGTGGTCACGATGGACAGGCGCGCATCGGCGGCGTTGTCCTGGCTGGCATCGGCGCGCTCCAGTGCCGCCAGCAACTGGGTGCCCAGCTGCTGCGCCTGCTGCGGCGTGGCGGCGGCCCGCGCCACCAGCGCGGGCCCCTGGTAGCCCAGCAGATCGCGGTTGGCACGCACTTCGGCCGGCGCGGCCAGTACCGTGGTCAGCAGGGTGCGGGTTGCGTCGCGTTCGGCAGCACTGGGTGCAGGCGCGTCCTTGCCGGGACTGCCGACGCCCAGTGCCAGCAGCCCGAAACGGCGCTGCAGGGCCGGGTCCGGCGCGGAGGCGGCCAGCTGCCGCAGCAGCGCCACCGGATCGCGTTGGCCGGCCAGACGGCTGGCGTCCACCTCCCAGCCGTAATCACCCAGCACCCGCCAGTCGTCCTCGGACACGCGCTGCGGCGACACCACCGCCACCCGCAGCACGTCGGCCACGGCGGTGCGCCGGTTCACCGCCAGGCGCAGCGCCCGGGTCAGTTCGGCGCTGTCGTTGCCGCCGGCCAGTCGGGTGATTTCGTGGCGCTGCGGGTCCAGCACGATCAGCGTGGGGTAGCCGCGCACGCCGAACTGCTCGCCCAGTGCCTGGGCACCTTCCGAGTCGCCATCCAGGTACACCGGCACGTACTGCCGGGTCAGCGCGATGAACGCCGGGTCACGGAACAGGGTGGCCTTGAGCTTGTTGCACGGCGGGCACCACACCGCACCCCAGTACAGCAGCACCGGTTTGCCGCTCTGCTGCGCATCGGCGAACGCGTCTTCGACATCGCCGTGCCGCCAGGCGATTTCCTCGGCAACGGGCGCGGCCTGCGCACTGGCCACCGGGCTGGCGGACGGGGCCTGCTGGCAGGCGGGAAGCGCGGTGCACAGGGCAAGCAGGGTGAAGGGCAGGGCAGCACGCATGGTCAGCATCCACGGCAGGAAGGGGTGCCGCAGCAGCGGCCATGACGCATTCTAGGAAGCGACGGTGCCCGCATCGCAGGCGTGCTGATGCCGATTGCTCATCTGCCCAGTCGCGCTGGTGATGACGGCCACCCTGGCGGACCGGGCGGGCCTCAGCCGATCCCCAGGCGGTCGTACATGCGCACCAGATCCACCAGCGTGCGCGCCTGCATCTTGCGCATCACGTTGGCGCGGCGCACCTTCACCGTGATTTCGCTCACCCCCAGCTCGGCGGCGATCTGTTTGTTGAGCCGGCCGCGGACCACGCCGCCCACCACGTCGCGCTCGCCGTCGTTGAGCGATGCCCAACGTTGCCGCAGCACGTCCACCGCAGCGTCATCGCGGCGCCGCTCGCGGTCGCGCTCGATGCCCAGGTGGATCGCATCCAGCAGCTCCTGGTCACGGAACGGCTTGGTCAGGAACTCGATGGCCCCTTCCTTCATGGCCGCCACGCCCATCGCGATGTCGCCGTGGCCGGTGATGAACACCACCGGCAGGTGCAGGCCATGGCTGGCCATCTGCCGGTGGAACTCCAGCCCGCTCTGGCCCGGCATGCGCACGTCCAGCACCAGGCAGGCCGGCGCGTCCACGCGGGGATGCTGCAGGAAGGCCGCCACCGAATCGAAGGCACGCACCTGCATGCCCATCGAGGCCAACAGGTCCTCCAGGGCGGCGCGCACCGAATGATCATCGTCCACCACGTACACGATGGGCGCCGGCGAAGCGTCCGGCGGCGTCGGCCTAACCATGCGAGCCCCCGTCATCGATCGGCAGTTCGAACACGAAACAGGCGCCACCGTCGGCCACCGGCTCGGCCCGGATCTGGCCGTCGTGGGCCTCCAGGATGCTGCGGCTCAGGCTCAAGCCCAGGCCCAGCCCGCCGGACTTGGTGGTCCAGAAGGCATCGAACACCCGCTCCGGTGCGTCCAGTGGCAGCCCGCTGCCGTGGTCGCGCACGCTCATCGCCACCCGCGTCGGGCTGGCGCGCCAACTGCGCAGCACCAGCCGACGGTTGCCCGCCGGCACCTCGGCCATCGCATCGACCGCGTTGAGGATCAGGTTGCCGATCACCTGCTGTACCTGCACGCGGTCGCCGAATACCGGCGGCAACGCGTCATCCAGCTGGGTACTGAGCGTGACCGCATGCTGTTCCAGTTCACTGTGCGACAGCGCCAGCATTTCCAGCAACGCCTGGTTGAGGTCGAACCCCTGCCGCTCCGGCACCGCGCCGCGGGTCAACCCGCGCACGCGGGCAATCACGTCGCTGGCCCGGTGCGCATCGGCGAGGATCCGCGCCAGCGTCTGCCGCGCCTTCTCCACATTGGGCGGATCCTGGGCCAGCCAACGCTGGCTGGCTTCGGCGCTGCTGGCGATCGCCGCCAGCGGTTGGTTCACTTCGTGCGCGATGGAGGTGGTCAGCTCACCCACGGTGGAAGCGCGGGCCACCCGCAGCAACCGGGCTTGCGCGTCCTGCACGGCGGCCTTGGCCGCTTCCATCTTCAGCGCCAGCCAGGTGGTGATGCCGATCACCAACATGCCGATTGCCGAGTTCACCAGGCCAATGCGGTACGTGCCGAAGCGGGTCAGGAAGAAGCTGAGCCCGGTCAGCCCGATGCAGAGGGCGGCCAACCGCACCAGCCCCCGAGCCGACAGCACGCGCGAGGCGGCCAGGATCACCGCCGCGTAGAAGCAGGCGGCGGCCACCGCATAGTCGGTGAGCGTATCGGCGGCGAAGATCGCAGCCATCACCACGCCCAGCACGAGCAGGGCAACGGTGCGACGCGACGAGGAAGACAGCATCGGAACGGCTCCGTGGAAAACGTGGACAAGCGCCGCGTGGTTCGACGCGGCCGAGCATAGCATCGGGGCCGTGGCCGGCCGGTGTCAGTCCTCCAGCGTGGCATTCCAGAAGGCCTGGAGTACGCCGGGCAGGCCCGCAAGCGTGGCCAGCACCGCGTCCAGTTCGGCGGCGTCCACGGCTGTCGCGTACAGCACCGCTTCGATCTCCACGTCGCGCTCGCCGAACGGGCGCGGGTCGACCGCGCGCACCGGGTAATGCGCCTGTTCCAGCAGCACCAGCAGCCGGTCCAGTACGTCGGCCTGGTGCTCGCGCTGGCACACCACCGTGACCGCGTAGGTCGCCTCGCTGAAGGATTCTTCCACCGGCTGGCGCTGGATGCGGTTGACCACCGGCCGCAACAGCGTGTTGGCCGCCAGCACGAACAGCGCCGCCAGCAGCGCTTCAGGCAGCAGCTTGATGCCGGCGCAGGCACCCACGGCTGCCGAGCCCCACAGGGTGGCAGCGGTGTTCAGGCCGGACACCTGCGCACCGTCCTTCATGATCGCGCCGGCGCCCAGGAAGCCCACCCCAGAGATGACGTACGCCACCACGTGCAGCGGCGAGGGCGGGCCGCCGTACAGGTCGTGAAAGCGCACGGCCAGGTCCACGAACACCGCCGCGCCCACCGCCACCAGCGTGTTGGTGCGTAGGCCGGCAGTGCGCTGGCGCAGCTGCCGCTCCAGGCCGATCGCCGCGCCGAGCACGAAGGCCGTACCCAGGCTGATCAGGGTGCTGATCGTGGCCCCGGCGTTGAACGCCGGCAGGTGCGGGTTGAAGTCCATTACTGCCACCCGTAGCGACGGATGTAGACCTTCTTCAGCAGCGTGGTCAGCACCGCATACCCGAACAGAATGGCGACCAGGAACGGCCAGTAACCGGGCGGCAGTGCCTGCAGCTTGAAGTAGCCGGCCAGCGGGCTCATCGGCAGCAGCACGCCGATGGCCATGATCAGCCCGGTCATCAACAGCAGCGGCGGGGCAGCGATGCTCTGCACGAACGGCACCTTGGGCGTGCGGATCATGTGCACGATCAGGGTCTGGGTCAGCAGGCCCACCACGAACCAGCCGGACTGGAACAGGCTCTGGTCGGCCGCCGTGCGCGCATCGAACACGTACCACATCAGCGCGAAGCAGCTCAGGTCGAAGATCGAGCTGATCGGGCCGAAGAACACCATGAAGCGCCCGATGTCGGCCGGGTTCCACTTCAACGGCTTGCGCACCAGTTCCTCATCGACGTTGTCGAACGGAATGGCGATCTGCGAGATGTCATACAGCAGGTTCTGCACCAGCAGTTGCAGTGGCAGCATCGGCAGGAAGGGCAGGAACGCGGAGGCCACCAGCACCGAGAACACGTTGCCGAAATTGGAACTGGCGGTCATGCGGATGTACTTGAGCATGTTGCTGAAGGTGCGCCGGCCCTGCACCACGCCTTCCTCGAGCACCATCAGGTTCTTCTCGAGCAGGATGATGTCAGCCGCTTCCTTGGCGATATCCACCGCGCTGTCCACGCTGATGCCGATGTCGGCAGCACGCAGGGCCGGCGCATCGTTGATGCCATCGCCGAGGAACCCCACCACCTTGCCCTGTGCACGCAGGGCGCGCACCAGGCGCTCCTTGTGCAGGGGCGTGAGCCGGGCAAACACGCGGTGGCGGCCCAGCGCGTCGGCCACCGCAGACTCGTCCATGCGGTCGATCTGCGGCCCGGTCACGATGCCGTCGGCGTGCAGCCCCACCTGGGCGCACACCCGCGCGGTGACCAGTTCGTTGTCGCCGGTGAACACCTTCACTTCCACGCCCAACCCGGCCAACGCCTGCAGCGCCTGCGCGGTCGATTCCTTCGGCGGGTCCAGGAAGGCTACGTAGCCAAGCAGGGTAAGGTCCTGCTCATCGGCCTGCGAATACACCTCGCGCGTGGCGGGGACTTCCTTCATGGCCACCGCCACCACGCGCAGGCCCTGTTCGTTGAGCTCCTCGGTGGTCTGGCGCACCCGTGCCAGCCGCTGCGCATCCAGGGGCAGGTCCTGCCCGCCTTCGCGCACGCGGCTGCACACCGCCAGCATCTCTTCCACCGCGCCCTTGCACACCAGTTCGTGGTGGTCGTCGCGCTCGGACACCACCACCGACATGCGGCGGCGCTCGAAGTCGAACGGGATTTCATCCACTTTGCGGTAGTCCTGCGCCAGGCGCAGCTCGGTCTGCAGTTCCACGTGCTCCAGCACGGCGCGGTCGAGCAGGTTGGTCAGCCCGGTCTGGAAGTGGCTGTTGAGGTAGGCGAACGCCAGCACGTCCTGCGAGTCGTTGCCGAACACATCGGTGTGCCGCTCCAGCGCGATGCGGTCCTGGGTGAGGGTGCCGGTCTTGTCGGTGCACAGCACGTCCATCGCGCCGAAGTTCTGGATCGCATCCAGGCGCTTGACGATCACCTTGCGCCGCGACAGCAGCACCGCGCCCTTGGCCAGGGTGGAGGTGACGATCATCGGCAGCATTTCCGGGGTGAGCCCGACCGCCACCGACAGCGCGAACAGGAAGGCTTCGGTCCAGTCGCCCTTGGTCACGCCGTTGACCAGCAGCACGAACGGCACCATCACCAGGGCGAACCGGATCAGCAGCCAGCTGACACTGTTGACCCCGGCCTGGAACGCGGTGGGCGCGCGTTCGGTGGCGGTGCTGCGTTGGGCAATGGTGCCGAAGCAGGTGCGGTTGCCGGTGGCCAGGACCACGGCGGTGGCCGAGCCGGACACCACGTTGGTGCCCATGAACAACAGGTTGGGCTGCTCCAGCAGGTTGGCCTGGATGGGGTCGGGGGCGGCGAACTTCTCCACCGGCAGCGATTCGCCGGTCATGGCCGCCTGCGCCACGAACAGGTCCTTGGCGTTCAGCACGCGGCAGTCGGCGGGGATCATGTCGCCGGCCGACAGCACGATATGGTCGCCGGGCACCAATGCGCGGATCGGCAGCGAACGCTGCTGCGCGGGACGCGGCGTGCGCGGCTCGGAGCCGGTGTGCTGCGCGGTTGCAGCATCGCCGTCGGGACGGCGCAATACGCGGGCGTTGTTGCCCACCAGCGCCTTGAGCCGCTCCGCCGCGCGGTTGGAGCGGCCTTCCTGGACGAAACGGATCAGCGTGGACAACACCACCATGGTGCCGATCACCACCGTGGCCTTGACGTCTTCGGTCAGCCAGGACACCACCGCCAGCAGGCTGAGCAGCAGGTTGAACGGGTTGCGGTAGCACTGCCACAGGTGGCGCCACCACGGCAGCGGCTTTTCGTGATCGATCTCGTTGGGGCCCACGCGGGCGAGCCGGGCATCGGCTTCGTCGGTGGCCAGCCCGTCGGGGTGCGACGCCACCGCCGCCAGCGCAGCTGCCACGGGCACCTGTGCCAATCGCCGCAGGGCATCGCTGAAGTCGGTGGGGACTGCGCCTGCCGCGCCGCGACCCACGCCGGCGTCGGGCAGGGCGCGGCGACGGAACAGGCTGGCGGCGCGGCGGCTGCGCAGAAAAGCATCGAACCATGCGTTGAGCAGGGTCATGGGGAACTCCTTGAGAAACAGTCGGCGCCGTGCAGGACGGCACGGGTCGGGACGCAGGGCTGCGCGCGGCCGTCAGGACAGGCCGTCGCGGCGGGGATCAGGCGTGCTGGACGTGCGCGATGGGAAACGACCAGCGCGGGCGCGCCGGGCCGGGGCTGCCGCGCGAGCACAGCGGCAGCAGCGCGCTGCGCAGGGCGGCGGGCAGGTGGCGCAGCACGTGCAGGCGTTCGGAGATCGGCAGCAGGCTCAGGGCGTCAGCGATGACACGCTCGGAGCCCAGGGCCAGGGCGCGTGCGAACAGCGGGGCACCGTGCTGCAGCAGTTGGCTGCGCAGGCCGGCCACGTCGCGATCGAGGATCAGGCGGCGCAGGGTGATGTAGAGGATCTTGTAGTGCATCGGAAGGCCTCCGGGCAGGCAGCGCCCGCCGGCCGCCCGGCACTCAGACGTGCGGACGCCGCCGGCCGGACGCCGGGGTGGAACAGGGCAGGGGCGGAACCAGGGGCGCGCGGCACCCGGCAGGATCGGGGTCGGGATCCATGGGAATGTCCGGTAGTGGAAGGGGCGATGCCGGCGACGCAGTGCGCCTGGCCGGTGTGCGTATTGTCCGCGCCCGCTGCACGCAGGCCTAGATGCCCGTGGGTTAGCGGCGATATACCTTGGTATATCCAGGGCGGCGCAGGGCGCGCCGTGCCGGCAGGGCGATCAGGCCTTCGGGGTGCGGGCGCGGCGCGGCTTGGCGATACGCCCCACGTCACGCGCCGGAGTGGCGGTGCGCGGTTGCATCTGTTCCAGCCAGGCCAGGTTGTCCAGGTACATCAGGAAGTGCTGCAGGTAGCCCGGCGACAGTTCGCTCATCAAGGTGAGCGAGCGGTGCACCAGCACCGCCGAATTCAACGGGCCACCGTCGCCCGGCCCCTGCGCCAGCGAGATGCGTTTCTGGCTTTCATTGCGCACCGTGGCCCACAGGTCACGGAACTCGCTGATGGCCGGCAGCGCGGGGAATGCCGGTGTGGGCGCGGTGTCGAGAGGTGCGTCGTGCGGCACCGACGGTGCCTGCGTATGCGCATGCGCGGACAACGTCGCCAGCAGGCCCGACAGCGGACGTGCGCGGTCGGTGGCTGCGGCGGGCGCGGGTCGAGTGTGGCGTGGCGCGCGCGCAGTCTGTTCGGCAATGCGCGCCGCATACGCCGCCACCCGCGTGGACAGCCGCGCATCCAGCAGCTGTCGCACTGCGCCCTGGTATGCCTGCGCACGCGCCTGCAAGGCCTCGATCACCGCAAAGCCCACCGGGTCGAGCCGGTCCAGCTGCTGCCCGCGCCACGCATCGAGCTGTGCGGCCACCGGCAACGGCTTACGGGGCATCGGCTGCCGCCGTGGCTTTCGGCCGCGGAATCGGTGCCATTTCAACGCGGCGATTACGCGCGCGCCCGGCTTCTTCGGCGTTGGAATCCACCGGCTGCTCGGCGCCGAAGGCGGCGGCAAACACCGCCGAGGCGGGCACGCCTTCGGCAATCAGCGCCCGGGTGACGGTGAGCGCGCGTTCGGCCGACAGCGCCCAGTTGTCGGCGAACTGGCGGTTGCCTTCGCGCACCTGGCGATCGTCGGTGAAGCCGCTGACCATCAGGATTTCCTCGCGCGAGGACAGGTACTCGGCCAACGGGCCGGCCAGGCTCTTGAGCAGTTCACGGCCTTCGGGCTGCAGCTGGTCGGAATTCAAGGCGAACAGCACGCTGCCGCGGATGCCGATGCGGCCATCCACGATGGTCACCCGCCCGGCCGCCAGCGGCACCGCCAGCGCCTGCTCCAGCGTCTTGCGTCGCTGCGCTTCGGCCTGGCGCTGCTTGACCTCGTGGTCCAGCCGGTTGGACAACTCCAGCTGCAACGCCACCACGCCGACCAGGATCAGCACGAAAGCGCCCAGCAGCACCGACATCAGGTCGCCGAAGGCGGCCCAGATCGGTGCACCGGATTCGCCATCGACCTCGATCTCGTCGCTCATGCGGTGGCGGTCCCGGTCGCATCGGCAGCGCGGCGCGCGCCCAGCTGCTGCAGTTCTTCGATGATCTGCTTCTGCGACAGCACGCTCAGGTCAATCACTTCGCGCGCCTGGGCCACGTAATAGGCCAGCTGTTCGTCGCTGCGTGCCAGCGAGGCATCGAGCGCGCCGCTGATCTGCGCGAGGCGGTCGCCCAGCCCGCTGCTGGCGCTGCCGAACACCTCCATGGCACCGCCGAATGCGTCGGCCAGTGCCGCCACTTCCACCGCGCTGCCGGTGACCTGCGCGGCAACCTCGCCCAGCTTGCCGGTTTCGGTGGTGAGGTGGTCGGTGAAGCGCGTACCCACCCGGTCGAGCAGGTCGGCCGAGGTGGTCACCAGTGCGTCAACGGCGGTGCGCTGCTCGGTGGAGGCATGGTTGACCGCATCCAGCAGCGTTTCCAACGTGGCCAGCAGACGGCTGCGCTCTTCCAGCATGGCGGTGTCGCGGACCATGCTGTCAGACAGCTTCTGGCGCAGCTCGGCCACCACGTCGGCGGCGGCCTTCGGTGCTTCCGAGGCCACCTGCACCAGCCGCGAGATCTCGGCGATGGTGTCGCTGGCGTGGGCCTGGGTCTGGGTGGTGATCTCCTGCGCGGTCCGCGACAGGGTCTCGCAGATGTCCTGCTGACGGCGCGCCACCTGTTCGCCGGTCTGCGCCCACTGCTGGGCCAGCGCAGTGGACTGCGTGCCGAACGCCTCGCTCCAGGCAGCGAGGCGCTGCCCGTCGCGCGCTTCCAGCGCGTCCTGCAGGGTGGTGTGCGCGTGCTGCATCGTCTCGGCGAGGGTGCGCGCATGTGTATCGAAGCTGCCAGCCACGGCGGTCAGTGCCTGCTCGTTGCGCGCGGCGCTGCTGGCATGCGTGGCCGCCTGCTGGGCCAATGCATCGCGCCACGCGTCGGCGTGGCTGCGCGTGCTGGCGTCCAGGCGATCGGCGAGCGTCTCAAGCAGGGCGCTGGCACGTGCGTCGTGGGTCTGGGTGAAGCCCTGCAGCGTGCTGTCCAGCCCGCCGATCAGCGCGGCATGGGCCTGCTGCTGGCTTTCCTGGCTGGTGTTCCAGCGCTCGGCTGTGGCGTCCAGACGGCTGGCCAAGGTGTCGGCCAGGCTGCCAGCCTGCTGCTGGTGCTGGTCGGTGAAGCGGGCCAGTGCGTCGCGCAGTTCCACCACCAGCGCTTCGTTGCTGCGCTGTTGCGCAGCCTGGGCGGCGGTCCAGCTGCCGGCGCTGGCGTCCAGGCGCTGCGCCACCCCATCCAGCAGGCGCAGGGCATGCTGGTCATGGCTGTCGCTGAACTGCTGCAGCGTCTGCCGCAGATCGGCGGTGAGCGCCTGATGGGTCTGCTGCTGCGCCGCCTGTGCGGTGGCCCAGTGATCCAAGTTGGCCGCCAGACGCGACGACAGCGCATCCAGCAGGCCAAGCGCGCGTTGGTCGTGCTGCGCGGTGAGGTGCTCCAGCGCCGCGCGCAGGTCGGTAGTGAGCGCCAGGTTGGTCTGCTGCTGGGCGGCGATCGCGCTGTTCCAGCTGTCCGCGCTGGCCGCGCGGCTGGCCTCGAAGCCGGCGTTGAGGCCCTCCAGCTGGCGCTGCACCGCGTCGCCGACACCGCGCTGCAGGGCGGTTGCTTCGGCGGCGATGCCGCGCAGGGTGCTGTCCATGATCGGCTGCAATGCTTCGCCCACGGCACGTGCGCTGGCGGCGATGCTGTCTTTCAGCGCCAGCTCCACCGCGCCCGCCAGGCGGACGTGTTCGGCATCAGCCTTGGCGTGGAAGGTCTCCTGGCTGGACAGCAGCTGCTGGTTGGCCTGAAGGCTCTGCTGCTCGATCGCCGCGGTCATCGCCTGCAGGCGCTCGACCAGCGCCGGCATCAGCGCGGCCTGCGCCTGCGCAAGGCGGAAGGTCTCGCTGCGCTGCCATGCCTGGGAATGGGGATGCAGGTCGGAGGCCACGCGCGCATCGAGCTGCTGCACGGTCTGCAGGCGCTCGCGGCGGCACAGCGCCGACAGCAGGCCGAGCATCGCCGAGGTCGCCACGCCGGCGATGGAGGTGCCGAATGCCACCGCAAGGCCTTCCACCGGCGCCCCTAGCGAGCCGCGGATGGCCTGCAGGTCGGTGGCGCTTTCCAGTGCCAGCCCGGTGCCACGCAGCGTAGCCATCATGCCCAGCAGGGTGCCGAGCATGCCCAGCAGGACCAGCAGCCCCACCAGGTAGGGCGTCAGCACCGGGGCGGGCAGGGCAACACGCGCGCCGTCCACGCGCAGGCGCACCGCATTGCGCAGGCTGGCCGGTACGCGCTGCAACCAGGCGCCCAGGTCCTGCTCGGCCGCCGATACATCGGCCAACGCGTGCCCCAGGCCAGCGGTGGCCTGGCGGTAGCGGAACAGCTCGACGCCCCCGGCGGTGTAGCAGGCGGCAATCACCAGTGCGACCGCGAAACCCACCGGGTTCGACCCGATGTATCCCACGCCGATCCAGCACGCGGCAAACAGACCTGCAAGGAAAACGACGAGATAAAGACTAGTTCTGAACATGACGTCCCAGTTATCGGGGGCGAAGCGCTGCAAGCAGGCCTTCGATGGGTTGAAAACGAACATCCAGTTCGGCCAGCAGCACGCTCTCCATCGCGTGGTTGAACCGCAGCCGCCAGCCCTCATCGGGCGGCACCGCGTCGGCGTCGGCGGCCTCGCCTTCGACGGGCGTTGGCAGCGCCGCGCTGCGCAGCCGCTCGAAATGCTGGGCAAGCAGCGCGGGCACCGTGGCCAGCAACGCCTGCTCGCGCGGGCTCAGCGTCTGTTCCATCACCGCATCCACCTCGGCCAGCCGCCCCAGTTCGGGGCCGGCCAGGCTGAGCATGTCGCGCAGGCGGCCACGCAGCCGTCCGGTGTTGGCCTGCATCGAGCGCTGCAGGGCAACGACGCGTTGGCGGATCGCCGCCGCATCGTCCGTGGCGCCGGGCTTTGGCGGGTCAGGTTGCTGAACGATGGCGGCGGCCAGTACCGAGCGCACCCGCACGCATTCGGCCGCCTCGGCGGCATCGAACGCGACCGCCTCGGCAGGCGGGGGCGGCACCCTTCCGTCCAGCGCCCGCGACAGCGCCACCGCACGGTTCCAGTCGACCCACTGGCTCAGGCGGTCGGACAGGTCCGGGCTGGTCGGGGCCACCTGACCGTCGGCAAATTCCGCCAACAGGCGGATGAAGGCCGGGCCGGGCAGGGGCGGGCGGTGCTGCGGTTTCGCCATTGTTCCGGTTAAAACGCTGAATTTTACACCGGAAAGACAACGGGCCTGTCTGAACGAGGCGGCCGTACTAGTCGGCGCCACCCTCTGTGTCCGCCTCGACCGCGTCCGGGGCAAGGTAGCGGAAGGTCCATTGCCGCGGCTGGCGCTGCCAGCGCTGGTGACGCAAGCGCAGCGCGGCGATCGGCGCCGCCGTGGCGATCTCCAGTCGTTCGGGCTGGCGGATGCGCTCCCAATGCAGCGGCGACTGGGCCGGGTCACCCGGGTGCGCATCGGCCAGCGCGTGTGCACCGTGCACATCCACCATCGCCGCCGGCATCTCACGGCCCTGTGCATCCAGCGGCACCGCGGTGGTCCAGTAGCCCTCGGTGCGCCCGCGCCAGGGCAGCGCCTGCTGCACGGTCACCCGGGTGGGCGAGGTCCACTGCACCTGCGCGTTCGGGTTGCGCCGCGAGAGGGCGCCCGGGGCCAGTGTTTCCACCTCGGTGCCAAGGTAGGTGTCCACATCGACATCCAGTCGGATCCGGCGGATGGCGTCCACCTGGCTGCCGCGCGTGTTCAGTGGCAGGCGGAACGGGAACGCGATGTCCTTTTCGTCGGCATGGAAGTCACCCACCAGTACCCAGGGATCCAGCACCGGCTGCGCGGACAGATTCGCCAGGCGCCTGCCCTTGGCATCGAAGAAGTGCACGGCGCGCGGGGTTGCCGCGGTGAGGGCAAGCGCGTCCGGATCGTTGTTGGCCGAGGCGCCGGTGCCGACGCGCCCGGCAATGCGGATCAACGGGCGGCCGTCGCGATGGTCGCGGTTCACCGCGAACTTCAGGCTGCCTTCGGTCTGCTTCAGTGCCGTCATGTCCAACAGCCCGGGCACGCGCTCTTCCGGCGGCGACGGTGGGTAATCGTCGGCGTTGGACGACTTCGCCGAGAAGGGCGGTGCGTCGAGGTGGGCCTGGATCATCGCCGGATACGTCTCCAGCAGGGTCTCGCTCTCCAGGCGCTGCAGCGGGTCCAGATCCATCCGCGCCAGGTACATCCGCTGCTCGGTGGCGGGCAGGTCGTCGCGGGGTGCCAGTGTCAGCTGCATGCGCGCCTCGATCGGCATGCCGTCGGCACGCTGCAGCACCTGCCGGCCACGGCCCTGCACGTCGGTACCGGTGAGTTCCACGCTGACCACCACCTCGGCCGGCGTCAGTAACTGCACCTGCATCTGCGAGGTGAGTTCACCGAAGTCCCGGGTCTGGGCGCGACGGGTGATGCGTTGGCCAATGGCCAGCTGGGACGGAAGCGCCAAAGGCTGCAGGCCGCCCAGCTGCTGTTCGGCGTTGAGCAGGCGCGCGGCCTGCGGCTGCAGGGTCACGGTGTCCCGCCAGGCCGCCTGGTCGACGGCGCGCATGCCCGTGCTGGTGCCGTCAGCGGCCAGGGTCAGCTCGAAGCCGCCGTCCAGCAGGGCCAGCATGGCCCGCTCGTCGCCCACCTCCGGATCCAGGTCCAGCACCGTCTGCGTTTCGCCGGGGGCGCGCTGTTCGGTCCACAGGATGCGCGTGCGCAGGTGGGCGCTGCCATCGGCTGCGGTGTCGACCGCCAGGCTGTTAAGACTGCGCTGCCGGAACGTGCCGCGGTCCTGGCCGGCCAGACTGATGTCCAGCCCGACGTAGTAGACGTGCTCGGCCGCCAGCAGCGGCGCTGCGCCGCACAGCAGGGCAGCACCCAGCAGCAGGGTGGGGAGGGATTTCATCGGGGGACATCCTTTTCGTGGTGCAACAACGGGCGACGGCGCTCGATCACGACGCGTGCGTCAACCGGTGCCAGGCAGCCGAGCAGGATACCAGTGCAGCAGCCGGCAGAATCAGCGCCGCGCGGATCGGCCCGATACGTGCGCATGCGCGGGCACGTGCCAGCGCCACGGAAAATCCTTCGCCTTGCTGATACCAATGCGCGGGCCAACCACCGGCTCGGTGGGCGGCGCCATCCCATCGGAGACAATACGTACGCCACGATCGTTGCGCACCAGATCCGCGCCATCCAGTGCCTTGGTGATGCCCATTGCCTGCGACAACCGGCCCGGCCCACTGGCCAGGTCGCGGGCGTGGCGAATGGCCGGGCGCGCCTCACGTATCAGATCCAGGCCCTGCACCGGCTCCAATGCCCGCAGCAGCACGCCCCAGCCCTGACCGACCTCGCCGCAGACCGCGTTTGACCCCCAATGCATGCCGTAACTGAAATACACATACAGGTGGCCGGCTTCACCGAACATGGTGGCGGTGCGCGGCGTCTGCCCGCGGAACGAATGCGCGGCGGGGTCTTCGCTGCCCGCGTAGGCTTCCACCTCGACGATGCGGCCCGCGCGCCCGTCATCGCGTACCAGCAGTTTGTTGAGCAGCGCCGGTGCCACGTCGGTGGGGTGGCGCTGGTAGAACGTTCGCGGCAGTGTTGCCCAGTCGTGCATGCAGAGGCCTGATCAAAGGGGCGCCAGTGGCACGCGCCGTTGCCTTGAATGGTGAGCCCTGATGCGTGGTGGCGGCATCAACGCCACGCGAGTGCGACGCTAGTGCGTCCAGTGCACGGCAGCGAGCATGGATGCCAGCGCCGCCTTGGCCTGATCCTGCGTGAACGGTGGCGTGCGCGGCGGGTCGTACACCTCCGGGCGGGTGCCGGCGATGATCAGGTCGATGGCATAGCAGGCACCGCCGTGGACGACGCGATAACTGTCGGCGGAGAGGTAGTGGCTCATGGCGGCATCGCTGCTGTTGAAGTGGGTCGCTCGCACGCCCCCCACGTCGGCCGTGCCGGCGGTGCCTGTGGCTTCGGCGGGCGGCGTCGTGCACGCCTGTAGGTCGGAAGCAGTATCGCTGCGCCCGATGCGCATCTCTGCCGAGGTGACGTCATTGGAACCGTCCAGCACCAGCGCCACGAGCGGCCGGCCGGCGCTGCCCGCGGCGGGATACAGCGTCCACGCATCCATCGCCAGGTAGCTGCGCTTGAAGTCCCGGTGCACGGTGGTGCCTGTCACCGGCCGGACCGCGATGCCGGGCACCGGTTCGGCGAAGGCATCGGCCGCCTGCGCGGCAGTCGCTGTGGGGCCGCTCACCGGTGTCGGCGTCGACGACGCAGGGCGCTGAGCGGTGGCAGTCGGTGCTGCCGGTTTGGCTGCTGCCGGGTGTGCCGGATCGGCATCGGACAGACTGCAGCCGGTGACCAGGGCCGCCAGGGCGGCCCCCGCCAGAACGGTGCGAAGGGTGCATTGCATGTGTATGCCTGCTCGGTTCAACGTGGAGGCGAGCGTGCACCGCACGACGTTAACACCGCGCCATGGACGTGCGAAGCGGCGCGCCCCCGGGAGCGACGACGCCGCCACCGCATTCGACCCTCTCAGGTTTGCACAGCGCCGGTGACGCGGTCGGCGAAGGCATCGGTCGCCCGCACCAATGCATCGGCGGTAGCCGGTTCGGTTGCGCCATGGCCTGACAGCACCATCTCCAGCTGCGCCTCCGGCCAGGCAGAGGCGAGGTCCCAGGCGCTGCGTGGCGGGCAGATGATGTCGTAGCGGCCCTGCACGATCACCGCCGGAAGGTGGCGGATGCGATCGACGCCCTGCAGCAGCTGGCCATGGTCCAGGAAGGCATGATGGCGGAAGTAGTGGGCTTCGATGCGCGCCTTCGCCAGCGTCGCCAGGGGGTCGGCGTGCGAGCGCGCGTCCACGTCATGCACCAACGTGGCCGCATGGTCTTCCCAGCCCAGCCACGCCTGTGCCGCGGCGATGGCTACATCCTGATCGGGGCTGTCGAGGCGCTGCCAGTAGGCGGCGATCAGCGCGCCGCGTTCTTCCTCGGGAATGTGCGCTTCATAGCGCGCCCAGCGCTCGGGGAAGATCCAGCGAGCGCCGCCGTCGGCTTCGTTGAACCAGCGGTTCTCCTCCGCACGGCCCAGGTAGACGCCGCGCACGATCACGCCGGTGGCGCGGTCCGGGTGCGCCTGCGCGTAGGCCAGCGCCAGCGTCGACCCCCACGAGCCGCCGAAGACCAGCCAGCGGTCGATGCCCAGGTGCTCGCGCACGGCCTCGACGTCGGCCACCAGGTGGGCGGTGGTGTTTTCCCGCAACTCGCCGAACGGGGTGGAGCGACCGCTGCCACGCTGATCGATCAATACGATGCGGTAGCGCGCGGGATCAAAGAAGCGACGGTGCGTGGGCGATACGCCCGCACCCGGACCGCCGTGCAGGAACACCACCGGAATACCGTCAGGCGCGCCACATTCCTCCACATGGAGCGTGTGCACGGCATCCACCGCCAGACGGTGCTCGCGGTAGGGTTGGATGTCGGGATACAAGGTGCGCATGGCGGTGCTCGTGGACGGAGAACGCAAGCATAGCCAGCCTGGTCTGAATCCGCAGTACTGCCGCGTGCAGGGCAGTGCTGCGCGGGCGGGCCGCCATTACCGGTAACATGCCGCCTCAACGAACGCCGAGACACGCATGATGCTTCGCGCCAACTGCCTGTGTGTAAGTACCACCCTCACCCTGAAGGGCGCGCCGGTTGCGCGCGCCATCTGCCACTGCAGTACCTGCCGGGACTTCTACGCCTCGGCCATGCTCTCGGCCACGGCCTGGAACGCGGAAGCGGTCGAGGTGGAGCAGGCCACGACAACGGTGTTCCAGCATCCGCACAAGCAGCTCTCAAAAACGTTCTGCAGTGGCTGTGGAGACGTTCTGTTCGGCACCAATCGGCTGGGTATGCGTGTGGTGCCCAATGCGCTGGTGGCCCGCGCTCTGGGGGGCGCGCTGACCGAGCCCTTCGCGCCCACGATGCACCTGTTCTACCGTGACCGCATTGTCGACGTCACCGATGCCCTGCCCAAGTTCCTGGACGGTTGGGATGGCCCTACCTACGACGCCGCGTCGGCCTGACGTAGGCCAGCTGCCACCCCAGGCAGGACCGCGCGGCGGCCCTGCCTGGGTGATGCACTACAGCGCCTGGCGCGGCCCTCAGGGCACCACCAGCACCGCCGCGTCCAGCACCGGGAACGCTTCGGCGGCCTGTCCGGTGGAGGCCACCACCCTGAACTCCAGCGCCGTGCTGCCGCTGGCGTCGGCCGCACCGGCCCTGAGCAGGTTGAGCCGTTGCGGCAGCGGTACGGCGAACGTGGTGGGGTGCGCATGGTCCATGCCGGTCATCGGCGGACCAAAGAAGGACACCGTGCCCACGTAGTAGGGGCTGTCGGCGTCCACCGCCTCAACCCCCGCCGGTGCGTTCACCAGGACGTCGAACTCGCGCGTGTTGTGCAGGCCGCGCGGCCGCTCCACGGTGACTTCGGCAATCAACGCGGGCGCTGCCGTGGCGCCCAGCTGGCCCCGGGTCGTGGCCGGCAGCGACACGGCGACCGCGGCACCGCGACGCTTGCCCCGCACCAGCGTGGCCGGCCCCGCGGCCTTCACCGCCAATGCCGCACTTTGCAGCGCACCGGTGCCCTCGCCCACATAGTCGTAGTCGAACGCCTGGGTACTGAAGAAGTCGGCAGCACGCTTTGGCCCGGCGAACCTGCCGTTGCCCAGGACGAAGAACCGGAACGGCTCGCGCATGAATGCGTCGCGCGCTTGCCCCGGCGGCGGCATGATCTCCAGTCCCTGCCGCAGCTGCTTGCGTGTCCATACGTCCCACAGCCGGTCCATGTTGGCGTGGTGCAGGTAGAAGATCGGGTCCAGCGGGGACAGGAAGTTGGTCATGTTCCCGTAGGGGCCCGGATCGATCGCACCGACGCCACCGATGCAGTTGTGCACCTTGTTGTGCGGGAAGCCTTCCAGCACCGAGAACTGGGTGTTCTTGTCCGGCGAGTCCACGTGCGAGGCCGTGCGCGAACTGGTGAAGCTGCGGCTGACGTCGGCGTTGTAGAACTCCACCGGCGACAAGCCGGCGTGGATGGTGTCGGGCGATACCGCGGCGGCGGTCTTGGCATCGAGGCGGGCATTCTGGCGCCACAGGTAGCGCGCCCCGCAGGTGATGGCATAGCCCGCGTTGCCGGAAATGCCGGTCTTCGCCTCGGCGTTGTAGCCGGTGACATCGTTCCACAATGCGCCGAAATCGGCATAGCCGCGCGCGGCCAGTTGCTGGCGTTGGTAGGTATCGAGGCTGCCCCAGTACTGTTGCAACGCCGGCTGGATGAAGCTCGTGAACCGCGCCAGGTTGCCGGTGTACGGCGCGTACGCCGGGTCGGTGGGAGAGAGCACGCCGTCGAACATGGTCGCCGGAATCTCCGGCTGCGAGGTCCAGTCCCAGTAGGGCATGGCGAACTGCGGATCGCCGCTCAACGTGCGGATGGTCTGTTCGAAGTAGCCCACATAGCCACGGTGCCAGACATAGAACCACCAGTTGCCGTGCGGGCAGTCCATCAGGTGCACGAAGGCGTTGCGGAACCAGTTGTGCGGGTGATCGGCCGGCAGCGCCAGCATCTTCTGGATGCCGCGCGCGTAGCTGGCCAGCATGCGCTGGCCCTGCGGCGTGTTGACGTTGTAGCGATGGAAGGTGGTAGCGGCAGTCGTGTCGGTGCCGGTGGCGCCCCCGGCGAAAGCAGTACCCGCTGCCCAAGAGGCGACCGAGGCACTGGCGGCGGTGGCAAGGAAATCACGGCGTGTGTAGCGCATGGTGGTACTCCCTGGTGATCGATGGAACCGCATGGGTTACGAATCACTGCGCGGACATGCCACTACACAAAGCCATGCCCGACGGGGCCTCCAGGCCCCGTGCCAGCACGCGTCAACGGTTGGGAAACCCGCCCCGGCGCGGGATGGCGGGGCAGTAGTAGCACGCCGCGCACACCGGACGCTGCGAAACAAGCCCCCGGTGCGGGCATCAATCTTCGGTTATGGGAGGCACCGCACATATCCATGTGAAACGGTGGTGCCCGGGTGGGCTCAGCCCGTGTCGCGCTGCACCCGTGACCGGTACGCCCCGACGTTGTTGCCGGCAATGCTGGTGGTCTGGGTGCCGGTGATCGTATCGATCTTGCGGTCCGAGCCGGTCACCGGCTTGGCCTCGATGGTGGTTTCACGCTCGAACGCGTGCGACTTGTCGGTGTTCCGGTAATACCGGTACAGCGCCCAGTACAACGCCGACGCACCAGCCGGGCCGGCAGCCAGCAACCACAATCCACTGTCATCGCTCATGAGGACGCTACCAGGAAGAGAAGCACGAGGGCTTCGATAATGGTGCCGGTGGTCAGCGCGGCCAGCAGCATCTTCCACTGCTGCACCGGCACGCTGCCCATGGTTTCGCCGGTGCGGCCATTGACCGCGATGTAATGCAGCATGCCGCCGTTCTTTCCAGGCTGGTGATACGAATACAGCCACACCGGCAGGTACATCGAGACCCAGCGCGTGCCGTGCACGTCCAGGCGTTCTTTCTCCCAGCGGACGCCGCGGGTGTAACGGCGCACGGAGTCTTCGACCTCGGCACGGGCGATCGACAACAGCTGGTCTTCCAGCCGCGGACGCAGCTTCTCGACGTCGAGGTTGCGCTTTTCCGACGTGAAACCGGTCAGGAACGAGGCATTCCATTTCAGCGCGTTCTTGGTGTCGAACGGCAGGATGGTATTGATGATGTTGTTGGTGTTGGCCCGGGCGTCAAGGTTGCCGCGCTCGGCGGAGGATTCCAGCGTGAGGTCGTCCACGGTGAAGTCGACATGCCGCTCCACCTGGTAGACGTCGGCATCGTAGTAGGTCTGCTTCTTGTCGCCGGTGCCGCGGGTGTATTCGCGCGTCTTGATTTCGCCGCGGCCTGCAACGCTGGCGCTGACATTGCTGTCCACGATCATGTACGGCAGGTACACGCCGACGACGTTCTCGGGCGTGAACTGGTCCTTGAACGCCTTCAGCGCAAACAGGCGGCGCTTGTCCACGAACTGGCGGATTCGCGCGACCGCATCGTCCTTGGTAATGCGGAACGGCAGCACCGCATCGGGTACGGCGCCATTGGCGACCTGCTCATTCACCCCGAATACGTGACGGCACCAATGGCAGCGGGCCGTCATCGTGCTTTCGGTATTGATCGTGACCTCGGCACCGCAGCCGGTGCATTTGAAACTCATCAGGCTGGCGGTGTCGGCCTCGATGTCCCGTGCGCCGGAGGCGACGACGGTACCCCGCAACTGGTCCAGGCCGTCACCCAGCCCGAAGGCCTCCTCGGCGCGGGTGCCGTGCCATTCGTTGCGGCAGAACTGGCAGACCAGGACATCGGTGCCGAGCTTGAGCCGGACATCGGTGCTGCCGCATTTGGGGCAGCGGTTGAGGCCGTCCTTCAGCTCGGCGGCACGGGTATCCAGGGCCACCGGGTCCGGCGCCTCGATCTCGTCGCGGATGGGCTGGGGCAGGGTGGCTGGATCGACCGGAAAGCTGCCGGGCAGGGGCGGAACCTCCTGCGGCGAACCGGGGCCGGTCACCGGCTGCGCGGGCAGCGGTGGCGGTCCCGACGACGGCAGGGGCGGCGGAGTGCGGGAGTCGGACATGGTGGTTGGGCGCCTTGCCTGTTACAGGCCCAGCGCCTTGGCCTTCAGGGCGTCATAGTCGTCCTGGGTGATCAGCCCCAGATCCAGCATTTCCTTGGCCTTCTTGAGCTTGGCGACCGGATCGTCGGCGGCCGGTGCCGCCGGGGCAACCGGCTGCTGCAGGCTGCCGGCACCGAACATGCCCGAGGCCATGCCCACGCCCACCAGGCCGGCCGCGCCGCCGTTCTCACCGGCGGACTGGATACCCTGGGCAACGCTGGCCTGCAGGTTGGAATTGCCCCGTGCACCGGCCAACGCATCGGCGCGCTGCACGGTCTTGAGCAGTTCGCGGGTGTTGGCGTCGTACTCGATGGAGACGATGGCGGTCTTGACGATGGCCAGGCCACGATCGGACTTCCACTGGTAGGCCTGCTCCACCGCGTCGGACAGGCTCTTGGCGAAGCCCAGCGAATCCTGCTGCAGCTTGGTGATGCGGTTGCCCTTGCCCGGGTCGTTGGTATACAGGCTGAAGGCCGGCGCCAGGGAGCCCACCACTTCGTTGAACAGCTGGCTGGCGGCGGCATTGTCCAGGTCGGTGAAGTCGAACACCTGGCCCGGCTGCAGGTAGCTGGCCGGCACGAAGTTCTTCACGAACAGGATGGGATCGACGATCTTCAGCGTGTACGAGCCGCGCGTGACCGCGCCCACCTGGGTGCCCAGGAAACCGTCGTCCCAGTAGATCTCGGACTGGGTGCCGAAGCGGTTGTCGGGCAGTTCCTTGAGCGAGACAAAGAACGCCGCCTGCTGGGCGCCGGGCTGGCCGCCGAACTTGAAGCGCTCCCAGCTCTGCTTGATCAGCGGGGTGACCACGCCATCGCCGGCGAAGATCGACTGCGAATTCAGGTCATCCGACCGCCATTCGTAGCCGCCCGGCTCGGCGACGAAGCCGGTGATGGCCCCGTCCTGGAACAGCAACAGGCCATAGCCCTCGGGCACCACGATTTTCGACCCGTTGCTGATGATGTTCGACGAACCGCTGGTGTTGGACCCGCGCCCGGCGTTGGTGCCACGCGGGACCGCCGCGAACAGCGCTGCCGTGGATGGCAGGCCGGCGGGCACGGTGAAGAAATCCTTCCACTGGTCCGCCAGAACGCCGCCGACTGCACCCTTCACCGCCTGTACCAGACCCATGGCCAACTCCGTGTCGTTCGTGGGCGGGCAGGGTGCCCGCCGTACCTGCCGGACTATATCAGGCGGCGGGAAGAGGGCTACAGGAGCGCGGGAGGGCACGTGGAGGCAGCCATCGCCCGGGTAGGCGGGCGACCGGTCCGCGCCAGGCCGCGGCGGCGGTACGCACGGAATTGCGAAGGGCGCGCCGCCGATGCCACGATGGCCGGCCATCAGAAACGCAGGGCCGCGCGCCTGCGGCATCGAGGCATCACCGAATGAGCGGCGTGGACATCATCAAGCAGTTCGTCGAAGGCCGGATCTCACCCGGTGCGTTCGAGCAGCACTTCCGTACCGACACGGCGCTGCAGGCGCTGCTGGAGGGCGAGCGGAACCTGCCGGCCTACGTGGCAGAGCCCGATCTGTACCTGTACCTCATCAGCCAGGACTACCAGAGCCTGGAAGGCATCTACAACGTCCAGACTCTGCTTTCCGAGTGGCTGGACAGGCAAGGCGTTGCCCATGTCGTAGACAACAGGCACCAACATCGCTTCACGCTGGCCCTGAAGGCCCAGCCGAAATGGGTGTCGCTGCCGCCGGTGTACATCGACCGCTTCACGGCTGGGCACGATGCGCTGGATCCCAAGGCCCTGCAGTCGGCGTTGAAGGAAGCGATCAAGCGCGACTTCCGCTGCCTGAAAGCGCCGCCCAAGTGGCTGCAGGCGCCGGAATGGCCGCTGGCCGATGACATGCCGATGGTGTTCGTTGGGCAGCTGGACATCAGCGGCCTGGGCCATGATGTCGGCCAGGCGTATCTGTTCTTCGACGCGCAGCAACAGCGGTTCCACACCGTCAGCCAGCGGTGTTGAGCGCTTCATGGATCGCACCGTCCTATCGCGTGATGCCGTCTCTTCGACGGGTGTGCACAGTGCCGGGCGTATAGTCGGCCCACACCTCGCTTTTCCCCATGGCACAGAACTCTCTGCAGTTCATCACCGCAAGGATCGAAGCAATGCCCAAGGGCTCAGACCTCCTGGTCGCCGCACTCGAAAATGAGGGCGTAGACCGCATCTTCGGCGTTCCGGGCGAGGAAAACCTCGATTTCCTGGAATCCCTGCGGAACTCCCGCATCGAACTGGTTCTCACCCGTCACGAACAGGCCGCCGCCTTCATGGCCGCCACCCACGGCCGCCTCACGGGCCGGCCCGGGGTCTGCCTCGCCACCCTCGGGCCCGGCGCACTGAACTTCTCCACCGGTGCCGCCTACGCCCACCTCGGGGCCTGGCCGATGATCCTGATCACCGGCCAGAAGGCGGTGATGAGCGCCCGGCAGGCGCGCTTCCAGATCGTGGACATCGTGGCCTCGATGAAGCCGCTCACGAAAATGACCCGCCAGATTGTCAGTCCCGCGGCCATTCCAGCCATGGTGCGCGATGCCTTCCGCGTCGCCATGGAGGAGCGTCCGGGCCCGGTGCATCTGGAGCTGCCGGAGGATGTCGCCGGCGAAGAGGTAGACGCGGTACCGGTGATTCCGGTGCACCCCCTGGACCGGCCCGTTGCCCCTGACGCAGCGCTCGACCGGGCCGTCACTGCCATCCTTGCCGCCAAGCGCCCCTTGGTGATGATCGGTGCGGCCTGTAGCCGCCCCTCGCTGACCGACGCGCTTTCCTCATTCGTGGCCCGCACGCGCCTGCCATTTTTCAATACCCAGATGGGCAAGGGGGCCGTCACCGGCGGCTCCAACCTGTACATGGGCACCGCTGCGCTGTCCGAAGGCGACTATGTCCACGAGGCCGTCGCGCGCGCGGACCTGATCATTGCCATCGGCCATGACACCATCGAAAAGCCCCCGTTCCTGATGAAAGACAACGGCGGGCCCAAGGTCATCCATGTCGGCTTCCAATCCGCCACGGTCGAACAGGTCTACCACCCCGATATCGAGGTGATCGGCGACATCGGCGCCAGTGCCACCGCGCTTGCCGAACGGCTGGAGGGCAAGGTGGTCGAAGATGCGGGCACCGGTGCACTCCGTCAAAAGATCCTGTCCCGCCTCAACGACCGCGCCGAGGAAGACCGCTTCCCGGTCACGCCCCAGCGCCTGGTCCATGACGTGCGGCAGGCGATGCCCGAAGACGGCATCGTCTGCCTCGACAACGGCATGTACAAGATCTGGTTTGCCCGCAACTACCGCACGCATGTGGCCAACACACTGCTGCTCGACAACGCGCTGGCCACCATGGGTGCCGGCCTGCCATCGGCCATGATGGCGTCGATGCTGTTTCCGCAGCGCCGCGTGCTGGCCGTCTGCGGCGACGGCGGCTTCATGATGAATTCGCAGGAGATGGAAACCGCCGTCAGGCTGGGCCTGAACCTGGTGGTCATCGTCCTCAACGACAGCGCCTACGGCATGATCCGCTGGAAGCAGGCGGTGGACGGCTTCGAGGATTTCGGCATGCGTTTCGGCAATCCCGATTTCGTGCGCTACGCCGAAGCCTATGGCGCGAAGGGCAGTCGGATCACGGCCGTGGACCAGCTGGTGCCCACGATCGAGGCCGCCCTTGCTGGCGGCGGCGTCCACCTGCTGGATGTGCCCATCGACTACTCCGAAAACACCCGCGTCCTGGTCGACGAACTGCGCAACCGCACGCCCGATGTGGGCTGTGCGTAAGCGGTCGCGTTGACGCCCCACACAAGGAATTTCCGATGTTGACCGTCGTACAAGCCTTCGACCGCGCACCGATCGCCGACATCCCGTTCGACGATGCGGCGGCACTGGAACGCAAACTGAGCGCCGCGCAGCGGGCATTCAAGAACCGCGACGGCTGGCTGCAGCCGCACCAGCGCATCGCGATCCTGCGCAAGCTGGCCGCACTGATGGAGGCCAAACGTGACCATCTGGCCCTGCAGATAGCGCGCGAGGGCGGTAAGCCGCTGCCCGATGCCATCGTCGAGACCACCCGCGCCATCGATGGCGTCCACAACGCCGCCGATGAGCTGCGCAACTTTGCCGGCCGCGAAATCCCGATGGGCCTTGCAGCTGCGGCGGAAAATCGCTGGGCGTTCACCACGCGAGAGCCGATCGGCATCGTCGCGGCGATCTCGGCATTCAATCACCCGCTGAACCTGATCGTCCACCAGGTTGCGCCGGCCATCGCGGTGGGCTGCCCGGTCATCATCAAGCCGGCATCCACCACGCCGCTGTCCTGCCTGGAATTCGTGGCGATGGTCCACGAGGCAGGCCTGCCGGAGCCGTGGTGCCAGAGCTTCCTGCCGGATGGCAACGCGTTGGCTGAGGCACTTGTCACCGACCCGCGCGTCGCCTTCCTCAGTTTCATCGGCTCGGCCCGGGTCGGTTGGTCGTTGCATGCAAAGCTGGCACACGGGGCGCGCTCGGCGCTCGAACATGGTGGCGTTGCGCCGGCCATCGTGGACCGCAGCGCGGACCTGGCTAAGATCATCGAACCCATCGTCAAAGGCGGGTATTACCACGCCGGACAGGTCTGCGTATCCACCCAGCGCATTTTCGTGCACAACGCCATCGCCGACGACTTCACCCAGGCGCTGATCGCACGCGTAGAAAAGCTGCGTACCGGTGACCCCACGCTGAAAGATACCGAGGTGGGGCCGCTGATCCAGCCCCGCGAGGCCGACCGGGTGGCCGAATGGATCGAGGAGGCAGTGCAGGGCGGGGCGACATGTGCAACCGGCGGCAAGCGCCTTTCCGACACGACGCTGCAACCCACCGTGCTGCTCGATCCTGCCAGCGACGCCCGGGTAACCACGCAGGAGGTCTTCGGCCCGGTGGTGGCGGTGTACCGCTATGGCGAGCTTGATGAGGCTATCGCGCGGGCGAACTCTTTGCCTACCGCCTTCCAGGCAAGCGTCTTCGCGCAGGACATCGATATCGCGATGCGCGCGGCCAACCGGCTGGACGCCTCTGCCGTGATGATCAACGACCCTACTGCGTTCCGCACTGACTGGATGCCGTTTGCGGGGCGCAGGGAGTCCGGTTATGGCACTGGGGGTATTCCTTACACGATGCGGGATATGTCGCAGGAGAAGATGATTCTCTTGCGGAGGAGTTGAGCGGGGAGGGGAGGGCCGGGGGCTATTCGCTGCGAGTTCTGATCCACATCAGGATGGAGTGCGGCGGCAGACCTTCAAGGCGCAGTATCAGGCCGCCGGCAGCCATTGACTTCCTTTGCCTCGCGTCTGAACTTGGCCCTTGCGGCACGCATCTTCCAGATGGCGTGTCTCAATGCACCATTCCGAGCTTGAGACGTTCCGCTAAAGGTCGCCAAGCAGCCTGAGTTGCTGGCGCGTAGCACATTCACGGCATCTTGATATTTGCCAACTTTGGCTGAATACTCCCTCGACGGATCATGGGGGCAGGGATGCAGCTTCAAATAAATCAAGACGCGGCGATGCCGCGCCCGTGGCGGTGTGTGGTCGCAGTTCTAATGGCGCTTTGGGCCTTTGTTGCAAACGCGCAACAGGCGGTGCAGCAGCCCTACCAGGAATACGACAAGCAATTGCGTTCTGCGGAACAGATCGGTCCGCTGACCTCGGACCTGTTTGGCGACGCCATTAATGTGTACGACCAAGCCACGCATTTCAGGCAAACGGACATCGCGCTTCCCGGCACCAATGCGCTGCCGGTCGCCCTCACCCGCCGCTTCAACATCCGACCCATACCAGCCCTAGGTCAGGATCCGGAAATTTATGGCGGCGCCGGTGACTGGAACATCGACGTGCCCTTCATTTCCGGCGTCTTCGACGCCGATTATGGGTGGATCCGCCGCGGCCCGACCAAGGTGCCGCGCTGCAGCGCAAACTTCATCCCCTACACCGAAGCCCCGTTCAACATAAGCGACATCTGGTCGGGCTACACCGTGAATCTGCCCGGTGAAGGTGCCCGTTCTCTGATTGGCGATCCGCCACCAGGCTTCCGGCCGGACGACCGTCAGTCTGCGAATTGGAGCTGGTCCACCAATGAACTGGACGCGATCACCTGCACGGCGATGATCGCCGGCTACGAGGGCGAAGGCTTCATTCTGCAGACCAAGCAGGGCATCAAGTACACATTCAACGTCGGTACGCAGCGTAGCGTTGGCCAGATGATGGTCGATTCGGCGACGGGCTACGCCAAGACCCGCATGGAGGTCTACCTGCTCGCCAGCCGTATCGAAGATCGATTCGGCAACAGCGTCAGCATCAGCTACAACGGCAATGGGCATCCCATCGCCATCACCGGCAGTGACGGCCGCCAGATTACGCTCAGCTACAGCGGCAACCGGCTGCAGAGCGCGTCGGCCAATGGGCGCACGTGGAACTACGGCTACTCGGGAAGTGCGTTGCAGCGGGTTACTCAACCCGATGGCGCGGCATGGACATTCCAGCACCTGGACAATAACCGCATCTCCTACGAGAACTGGTCCGAAGACCCTGGGGAAGGATGCGGCGGCGTCGCGCCACTGCGCGAAAAGATCTACCGCCTCCGCATCACCCACCCCTCCGGGGCCGTGGGAACATTTCGCTTTGACCACCAACGCCAGTACCGCGCCGGCGTCCCGGCGATTTACTGCTATGTCATGCCGGCGGGTGAGGGCCTGCTTCGCCACGTGCTGGGGGTGCCGTTCTTCTCCGACCTGTTGTCGCTGACGGAGAAGACCATCGACGGCCCTGGGATGGCACAGCTGCGGTGGACCTATGGCGACTATGGCGATGTCCACGGCATGTGGGAGGGAGGGATTACACCCTGCACCAATTGCCCGCAGTCGAAGGTCGTGCGGATCACGCAACCTGATGGCAGCTGGATCGAAGAAACCTACGGCATTGTGTTCGAGCACAACGAGGGCAAGCTGCTGGGGCGCAAGGTGGTTGCGGCCTCCGGTGTCGCACTGGAAACGGAGCAACTGACTTACCTCTCAAATGCGGACGCCGCCGGGATGCCGTTCCCTGACCGCTATGGCTGGTCGTGGGGTGGCTTCGACGGCACTTCGACCCTGGTCCGTCCGATGCAGGTGCGCCAGGTGGTGCGCGACGGCGTGACGATGACCTGGCGCGCGAATACCTTCGACCGCTTTGGCCAGCCGGCCAAAGTGACTCGCAGCAGTTCACAGGGCGTCAGCCGGACCGACAGCACCACTTACTACAACAATACGGCGAGCTGGATTCTTGGCAAGGTCGCCTCGCAGCGCAATGACAACACTGGCCTGGTTGAGCTGCAGACCACCTACAATGCCCAAGGCTTGCCATCGGAGCAGCGACGATTCGGCCAGTTGGTGCAGACCCTGAGTTATCACGCCGATGGCAGCGTAGCCGGGTTTGGCGACGGGCGCGGCAATGCCACCAGCTTGAACAACTGGAAGCGCGGCATTCCTCAGACGATCGGATTTGCGGACGGGACCGGCGTGTCGGCCAGCGTCGACGACAACGGCTGGATCCGCTCGGCCACCAATGAGATGGGATACGCCACCGCGTACGAATACGATGCCATGGGACGTCAGACCCGCAAGGCGTTCGCCGGTGGCGATACTGTTGCCTGGAATCCGACCACGCAGGTGTTCGAGCGGGTGGATGCCATCGAACACGGATTGGCTGCCGGACATTGGCGCCTGACCACCACGACCGGAAACCGCAGCAAAGTCAGCTGGTTCGATGCAATGTGGCGTCCTGCACTGACACGCGAACAGGACGCGACCAATGCTGCTGCCACGGTGCGCTACCAGCGCTTCAGCTACGACCATGCGGGCAGACCCGTGTTCCAATCGTATCCGGCTGCCGTCAGTACGCCTGCGACTGGGGTATGGACCGAGTTCGATGCACTGGGGCGCACCACCTCCAGCTCGGTGGACAGTGAACTAGGGCTGTTGACCACTGTCACCCAATACCTGCCTGGCATGCGCGTAAGGACCACCAATCCGCGCGGGCAGCAGACCCTTACGGAGCATCGGGTTTACGATACACCTGGGTACGATATGCCCGTGACCATGCAGCACCCGGGTGGCGCATACACGGATATCGCGCGCGACGTCTTTGGTAAGGCGACCTCGATCAAGCGACGCAACGCGGACGGCGGCGTGGCCGTGACCAGGTCGTACGTGTACAACGCGCAGCAGCAGTTGTGCAAGACAGTTGAGCCCGAAACCGGCGCGACCGCCATGGGTTACGACGCAGCAGGCAACCTGGCGTGGTCGGCAGCGGGCCTGTCGCTCACCGGTACGGCCGGCTGCGATGAAGCCGCAGCCCAGGCGTCAGGCCGTCGTGTCGATCGTGCCTACGACGCGCGCAATCGCCTCAGGCAGCTCGTGTTTGCCGATGGCAGTGGCGACCAGGTCTGGGTCTACAACAACGCAGGTCTTCCGACCCAGATCACCACGCAGAATCCGCAGAACCGCCAAGTCGTCAACACCTACGGCTACAGCTTGCGGGGACCGATCGTCAGCGAAACCCAGCAACAGACCGGAGCAGGCATCTGGTCGATGGGCTATGGGTACAACGCCGACGGTGCTGTGGCGAACCTGCAATACTCCAGTGGCATGCAGGTGGCGCTGGCCCCAAATGCGCTGGGCCAGCCAACCCGCGTCGGCAGCTATGCCACTGCGGTCTCGTACTACCCCAACGGGGCGCTGCGTTCGTTCGTGTATGGCAACGGCATTACCCACAACATGGCGCAGAATGCGCGAGGTCTACCTGCCCGCATGACCGATGCCGGTGCGCTGGACAACAGCATTGCCTATGACCCGAATGGCAACGTGACCAGCATCGCCGACACGCTCGAGCCGGCCAAGTCCCGCCAGATGCAGTACGACCCGTTGGATCGGCTCACTCAGGTCAACTCGACCTCGTTCGGCGGAGATGGCGTCTATCGCTACACCTATGACGTGCTCGACAATCTGCGCAGCGCCAAGCTGGGCGGTGTCAAGCAGCACAACTACTGGTACGACAGCCGCAATCGCATGACCACGGTCAACCGCGACGACGGAAGCGCCATCATCGGCCTGGCCTACGACGTGCAGGGCAACCTGGCCAAAAAGAACGGCGAAGGCTTCAGCTTCGACCTCGGCAACCGCCTGCGCGACGTGGGCGCACGCGAGTCGTACGCCTATGACGCGCATGGTCGTCGTGTGGGCGCCTATAACGCGCAGGGTGACATCCTCTCCTTCTACGGCAGTGATGGAACGTTACGCCGGCAGCACAACAAGCGTACCGGTACGGAGCTGGAATACATCAGCCTTGGCAACCATCTGATCGCACAGGTCCAGACACCGGTCGCGCTGCCCACGCCCGTGCTGTCCGGACCGGCGACGGTCGCCACCGGGAGCTACACGCTCTCCTGGACATCGGTTTCCAACGCCAATCGCTACGAGCTCCGCGTGTCCAGCGATGGAGGCGCGGCATGGAATGCTGCCTACGCCGGTGCTGCAAACGCGCACGCGGTCAGTGGCGCGCCCAAAGGCACACGCCACTACCAAGTGCGGGCATGCCAGGGGACCGGCTGCGGCGGCTGGAGCGCCAGCGTTGCCGTTGCACACGTCCCCACACCGGCCAATGCACCCTCATTGAATCTTCCGGCCGTGGGCCTCAGTGGCAGCATCAGCATAAGTTGGGCAGCGGTGGTCGATGCGGCGACTTACGTGATTGAACAGCAGGCCGGCAGCGGGGCGTGGACCGCAGTGCACACGACAGCCTCCCTGCAGGTATCGCTGACTGGACGGGCGGCGGGGACCTACAGCTATCGTGGTCGAGCCTGCAACGTGTCGGGATGTGGGCCGTACTCCCCCGCACAGGCCGTCACCGTCATCTACCCCTCCGATACCGCGCCGACGGTAACCGCGCCAGCGAACAGTTATACCGGTGTGTTCACGGTCAGCTGGACCGCCGTCGCTGGCAGCACCCGCTATGAACCCCAAGAGCGCCAGGGGACTGCGGCATGGGGCAGCTTGGCCAGCACTACGGGCACCTCGCTCGCGGTTACGGGCAAGGCGTCAGGCGGCTACGGCTATCAGGTACGCGCCTGTAATTCGGCCGGCTGCGGACCTTGGTCGAACACTGTGACGACCGGCGTGCTGCTGGCGCCGGCCACGGCGCCCACGATCACCCTGGCGACCAACAGCACGACGGGCAGTTACCCGGTGAACTGGAACAGTGTGGCCGGTGCGGTGGAGTATCGCCTGGAAGAACAGGCCGGCAGCGGATCGTGGCAGCAGGTCCACGCAGAAGCCGCCACCGTGCGCAACCTCGCGGGCAGGGCAACGGGCACGTGGAGCTATCGGGCGCAGGCCTGCAACGCCGCAGGCTGTAGCGCTTGGTCCAGCGCGAAGAGCATCACGGTGCTGCTGGTTCCGGCGGCTCCGACGGTCACCACGCCGGCCACCAATAGTTCCGGCTCCTGGACCGTGAGCTGGACGACCGTGGCGACGGCAAGCTCGTACCAACTGGACGAGCGGGTAGGGACGGGGGCTTGGGCCAACGTTCACGATGGCGCATCCTCCAGCAAGGCGATCAGCGGGAAGGCGACCGGCGCGTACAGCTATCGGGCACGGGCCTGTAATGCCAGTGGGTGCGGTAGCTACTCGCCTGCTGTCGAAACCGCTGTCACGCGCCCGCCAGCCAGCGCCCCCAGCCTGACGGCCCCGGTCACCAGCACCACTGGCAGCTTCACGCTTTCCTGGACCGCGGTGGCAGCAGCGACCCGGTACGCGCTGGAAGCGCTGGTTTCCGGCGCGTGGACGGAGGTGCCGAGCACCGGAACCAGCCACACCATCAGTGGCCGCGGTAACGGCAGCTACAGCTTCCGCGTGCGTGCCTGCAATGGCGGCGGCTGCGCTGCGTACTCGGCGACGGTAGTTGCCACGGTGCTTCTGCCGCCCCAGGGCGCGCCGAATCTGAGCATTCCTGCCACCGCCCCCGGTGCCTACACGGTCGCCTGGTCCGCTGTGTCCGGCGCCACGTCCTACAGCCTGCAGCAGAGCGTCAATGGCGGGGGATGGTCGGGGGTCGGCAGCCACGCGGGCACCAGCACCTCGTTCAATCCCGCTCAGTCCGGTACCTACGCGTACCGCATCCAGGCCTGCAACGGCAGTGGTTGCAGTGCGTGGTCCGGCACAAGATCGGTCAATGTCATCCGCGCGCCGGCGGCACCGGTCATCACCTATGCCCACCACCACTGGTACTACGCCGGCCCCCACAACAGCGAGTTCGCCGGCTGCTCGGTGAAGTGGACTCCGTCCAGCGGCGCCGAACGTTACGAGGTGCATAGCGAGCAGAACGGCATCATCTACGGGCAGGTGTATTCGGGTCCGTTGAACGAGATCGACGGAGCCGGATACTCCATCCAGTACTGCGCAAATCCATACGTCGTGCGAGCCTGTAACGCCGCCGGGTGCTCCGGGTGGTCCGCGCCGTTCTGGGCGACCGTCGAGCGGGATGAGCCACCAACAAATCCGGGCGACCCGCCCCTCTGACTGGAGAGCACACATGGCAGAAATGACCAAGTGCACAGCCACCTGGGTGCTACTGGCTGCAGCGGCATCCGCCTTCAGCGCCAGAGCACAGACGGTGACATATCTACATACGGACGCACTGGGCTCGGTAGTGGCCGAGTCGGATGCTACGGGAATCGTTACCCGAAGGGTTACCTATGATCCCTACGGGGCCGCCATTGGAGGCCCGGTGGAAGATGGGCCGGGCTACACGGGCCATGTTAGCGACGCAGCCACCGAGCTGAGCTACATGGAGCAGCGATACTACGACCCGGAGATTGCGTTCTTCCTGTCCGTCGATCCTATGCCAACGGACCCTGCAAGCGGCGCAAACTTCAACCGGTACTGGTATGCCAACGCAAACCCCTATCGGTTCGTCGACCCCGACGGTCGTCAGGGCCGTGAGAAGCGGGATTGGAGATCAATCGAAGGCAAGTCGCCCGCGTCGGCGACTCGGCTGCAAACGTCTGCAAACACGTCGATTTCACGTGCCCAGATGCAGGCACAGCCGGTTGCATCCAGGTTTCCGGGAGACTACGACCACAGCGACCCAACCTACCATGAGTACAATCTCCCATTCAGTACATTGTGCGTTGAAGGGCCCGCATGCTCGGTAAGGGAGCTGGCCGCAGCGGTTGATGCGGATTCCGCGCCGAAATGGGGCAGTACTCACCAAGGCCGCAACGTCCTGCATCTAAACAACCCCATCATGCATCGGTCCTACTTTACAGAGGACGGCTCCTTCTACATGGTCAACCAAACTACGTCGGCGCACGATTTCCACGCCGGGGCTGTGGTGAGCAGGTTGTACAGCGAGGGAGGCACGGTAAGGCTTCAGACATCGGGCTTCGGGTATGGAAGTAGCCAGTTCACCAAGTACGTGAACTATGGAGTAGGGGGCCTGTACTTCGCAGCATGGCATGCAACTGTGTTGAATATCGCCAAGGTCAACTCCGGTCAGATGAAGGCTCCCAAATGAAGATGCTGATTTCCTTTGTCACGTGCCTGGGCATGGCCGTTGCGGCAGGAATCGTGTGGGTCACGTATCCCACCACACTTGAGTCCGAGCTCCAGACATTCCAACCACTACCTCCGGAAGCGTTCGAGGCGATTCGTAACGATGCCATCGCCTTCGCTCGGTCTAGTGCCTCGAAGGGCATCGTAATCGAGACCGGATCCGTTCGTTCCAGGGTGTTCGAACTGCGATGTGGAAATGTCCCCCTGCTCTTGATGGAGAACGGGCACGACCTGCTCACCGTTGACGTTTTCGCACATGCCGACGAACGCGCGCCGGGCATTGCTCAGCTTCGAGGTCAGTTGGTTTCGAAGCTGGTTCCAGAAGGACAGGCTAGTCGACCCGGCCCGTTCTCGGGGGAGCCTTCGGGGTTGGAAGCGTTCATCATGAAGCACCGTGACGGCATCGATATCACTTATCAGTGCCACTGATTCAATCGCTATACGTATGCCAACAGCGATCCATATAGATTTCACATGGACATTCGAAGATTTTTTGCCGTTGCACTCATGGCCACCTCACCGGCTGTCGCAGGGCAGGGGATCAAGACGGCCTCAGGGCCTCAATCTGCGCCTAGGTAAGTACAGAAGGTCAAACAGGCATACAACCCCGGCGCAACGCCGCTGAAGTGCGATCAGCACGCGGATCCCAGGTACCGACTGCTTTACGACAGGGTCTTCCTGTGCCATCGGCGGACGTCATCTCGCTGCCGTTGATGGGGAGCGCTGGTGCCAGGGCGCTTGGCGCGGCAACCATCGGTGGCACCGCAATGCGGCGTCTGCCGAATGGCTGGGAGCAGCTACGGGACGCTCAGGGAAACTAGCGGCGGTGCCGCGAGCAGTGATTCGGGTGTAGGGGCCGATCCCGGGCGATGTTGCAGGTCAGCGACCACTAGGTCATATCGACCGGCTCAAGGCTGTAGCCCTCAGGGGTGAACATGTGACCGGCCTGAAAGCCAAAACCGGCCCAAGGGCCGCTTAGGATGCGGTCGTGCGTATCCATCTCGGTCATGCTGCGATCTCGTCCTTGTTGGGTGTCCGAGAGGGGAAGCAAGCGCCGATCCAGAGCTTGAGCCAGCGCCAGCCGGAGCTAACGAACCGCAAGATGGACCGATACGTCATTTCGCATAATGTATATTATGTTAAGCGCTAGCCGTGCGGCTAGAAGCGGGCATCCGTCCTACCCTCGAGAGATCTTCCTAATCCTCACACCCGATCAAGATCCACTCTCGGCCAGTAGCGTCAGGCCAGTTGCGCGTGAACTTGGGGACACGCAGGAGCTGACCCGAACGCCACTGGCGAGCGATCGGCGCCGCGCGAACTGTCGAGCTAAGCTCTTCCCTCTCGACCATCTCGTCGCACCCACCTCACCAGTTCCAACGCACGCCCACCTTGCCGTCCCAAGCATCAAACGCACGGTCGAAGCTGCGCTGATAGCCGATGTTCGCGTAGAGGCTGGTCGAAGCGCCCAACTGCCAGGTCGCCCCCGCGTTGAGCTGCCACCACGTGCCTTTCAGATTGGCTTCGAATGGCACGTAGCCCTCCGCCGAGGAGAACTCGGTCACCGGTTGGCCACGGAACTCATGCCAGCCATTGAGCCGCAGCCATCCGGTGAACAACCGCCGGATGCCGTCATGCGTGGGCTCCAGGGTCCAGGTGTTGGCCCATCGCAGGCCCAGACGGGCAGCGAGCGAGTCCATGTTGCTGAACCGGATCAGCGCAGCGGGGTCGCGGTTGTGGTCCCGGTCGATCCGCTGATAAATCACCTGCAGCTGCGGCTCGAGGATTTCATCTTCATCCTCCTCATCGATCTGGAACGGATAGCCTCCTTCCAGCGATGCCCCCCAGCCGAAACTGTCGCGCTCCAGCAGAATGCAGTTGCTCGACCTGGATTTGCCTTTGCCCCACGTCCCCTGCCAGACCGCATCCAGATACTGGCCTTCGTCCCAGTAGCGCGTCCAATAGAGGCCAAGTGAAGTGCCCTTGACCTGGTTGCGGCCGGCCAGCGTGCCATCGAAATGCGTCACATCGCTGCGCATCCTGCCCTGCCCCAGATACAGGCCAGCGTGGTCGCGCTTTCCGTCGTCATGCTCCACCGCATAGACATCCGCGCCGGCCTGGATGGCCAGAATGTCGTAGTCGTAGCGCGGGCTGCCACCGTAGATGCCGCGTCGGCTGCCTTCCACGTCACCGTTCTCGCCGATCACACGCACCCAGGCGCCGTTGAAATACGCCTCCCCGCGCAGGTCGGCGCGTTGACGCAGCTGTTCCTGCTCCCCTACCCGCTCGTGCAGGTTGCCGAGCGTGGCCCAGCCGTAGCGCAGGCCCATCGCCGGCAACGCGGTGTAGAGCGACACCTCGCTGCGGTACTCCGGTATGGGTGCCGGCTGCGGCACATACGGGTCCGGCTCTGGCGGCGCCGGTGACGGCGGCGGCAGCGGAGGTGGCTCGGGCGGTGTCGGATCCGGATCCGGCGGGGTCGGTCCCGGCGGCGGATCCGGGGGTGGAGGTGGCGGCGGAGGTGGCGGCGGCGGCGGTGCGGGACACGGGGGCGAAGGCGCAACCGGACCGTCGCAGTCGATCGACGAGCGCAGGAACCAGTCCTGCCCGTCGCCGGCGGCATAGCCGCCGCGGTGCAGCCGATACGCATACGGACCGGCCAGCACCGGCGCGCCGGTGAAGAAGGTATCCGGTGCGGTGGTTCCACCATCGAGCGCGCTCACCACGCGGATGCCGTCACCAAAGGTCAGCGCGCCGGGCCCGTCGGTGTTGTGGATGTCCAGGCGGGTGCTGCCACTGGCGCTGCCGCCTTGGATGACCAGTTGGTCACTGGGTGAGCCATCGCTGTCCAGATAGGTGTTGAGCGCGATCACGCTGCCCGCACCGCCGGCATACGAGGTGGTGTAAAGGAACTTGTAGTCGTTCGCGCCGACAGGCGGCAGGAACTCGATGCGCCCGTCATTGCGCACCCACTGCGACACCGTCGAGTTCTGCGGGATGCTCCAGGCGCTGGTGGAATCAATGTCTGCGTTACTCAGGTTCCAGGCAGCCCCGGTCCAGTGGCTGGCGGACTGCAGCGTAATGTTGGCCTGTGCTGCAGAGTCCGCGCCGGCATCGCCCAGCAGTGTGCTGTTGGAAGCGACCAGGTCCAGCAGGGTTGCCTCACCGGTGGCGCCGATGTTGGCCGCCCACAGCAGATAGTCGTTCCCGCGGACCGTGGCGTCCTGGATGGTGGCGCTCAACGGCCCATAAGCATAGAAGGCCGTCTGTTCGGTCGTGAGCGAGCCACCACGCATGCTGAACACGTTGTCCCAGCCGTTGGACTGGTTGGCCGAGAAGACGCCATAAGCGGCGCCGGTGGCAATCACACTGGTGTTGGTGAGATGGACCTCGTTGTTGTCGGTGACCTGGGTGGGGCTGCCAAAATTACGCATATAGATGGCGTCAGCGCCCCCGCTGTTGCGGACGGTCGAGTCGACGACGAAGACCTGCGCATTCCCATACGTGCCGATACCCACCGACCCCGCCCCGGACGTTTCGATGGTGTCGCCGGTCAGGTTGACCACACTGGCCAATGCACTGTTGGCGCCGGCATAGATGCCATAGCTCCCGGCCACCGGGTTGCTCCAGAGGGTGCCCGTGCTGTTGAGGGTGCCCGTGGCAACCACCGCGCCGCCCCTGACGGAGGTGCCCGAGGCAGTTCCGAAGATGGCATCCACCCCGGCCATGCTGGTGCCAGCCGTAAGCGCATAGCGCTGAGCGTTGGTTGGCGAGGTAATGCCGATGCGGCTTGCGCCGGCCAGGTTGACGGTCGAGTTTTCGGCGACCCACACGCCAATGCCCACGCGAGGCCCGGTGACCACGAAGTTGCGCAGGCTCGCGCTGCCGCCCCGCTGTGCAACCAGACCGGTACCGGCCGTGCCGGTGGTGGCGGTGAAGTTCGCCGTAATGCCATCCAGCACCTGGGTATTGCTGCCGCTATCCACCGTGACGCCGATGGAGTTGGCGCCATTGAAGGTGAGCGAGAGCGGGCTGTTGATCTCCAGCTGCCCGCCACCGTACAGATAAACACCCATGGCGCCGGACTGCTGGAAGGTGAACTGGTTGGTGCCGCTGAGCACCGCCTTGGCCGCAGGGCCCTGGACGCCCAGCCCGAACGAGTTGCCTGTCCTGCCGATGTACAGGCGATTGAATCCGCTCAACTCTACCCGCGCGGTACCGTCGATGCCGATACCGTTGCCCTGCATGCCAGAGGAAAGCGCAGGATCGTTGTAGCGCATGTTGGCCATCTGGATCAGGCCCGCCGTGCCACCGGCCAGCTTGCCGATGCCCGCACTGGTGACATTCCCAGCAAAGACAGACACCGTGCCGCCGTCGGCATACAGCGCCTGCCCTCTGCCGCTGACCCGCAGGTTGATGCCGCGGGGCGCAGAAATGACGCCGCTGGTCGCGTGCAGGGAAAGCGCATTGGACAGGACCGAAATCGCGCCCGGCGTGGCAAGCGGCGAGTTCATGTCCAGCAGCACGTCGCCGCCATTGGCCCGCACGCCATCATTGTTGCCGGTATCGATCGTGGTGTTCCCCACGACAGTGGTGGTACCGGACGTTGCGGTAACCGTGCTGTTGACCGTGCCGGGGCCAACCACCGCCTGAGCAATGGCAACAGCCGGTGCTGCGAGGACGCCAGCCAACACAGCCCCGATGGACTGATACAGATGTCGCCTGCGCGTGTTCATGGTGACGTTTTGTCCCGTGAGCGAGGCGCCCCGCTCTCGGGCGCCTGGGCACCTTCGGCCAGCCTTCCCGTGCGTGGGCGCGGATGGGCCACCGCAAGGCCCCTTTGATGCGCCATCGATGATCTTCCCGACCACTGCGTCAACGTTGAAGCTGGCCGGCCCGCGCGGGCCGAGTACCGGCGAAACCGCAATGTACTCAGGCCCGTTCGGTATTTTCAGCAGACACTAATGCGACTGTGCGGGACGCCCACCAATCTTGAGCCGCTTGACGGTGAACACCCCCCCGATCATCAGGTCACCATTCTCCATGATGGTGGTGATCCCACCCAGGGCATTCCAGCGACGACTGTCATCAGGGAACGTCCAGCGCGACGTGATCTCGCCCGTCGACCAGTCCAGGCCGACATACTGATAAACGCCCTTGTCCTTGTCCTTGTGCGCTGCGTAAAGCAGCCCTGTGGATGCCGAGACGACCGGGACCATGATGTCGGTGTTGTCGACCTCATGGTTGACCCAGGCCTTCTCGAACGCGTCCTTGTCCGGGTTCCAGATGAACTTCTGTATGCCCATCGGCGCCGGCCGGGTGATGCCCCCGGTAAACGCATTGCCTGGGCCGGCCGGAAGCGGCTTTGGATACGTGCTGTTGAGGAATGCAACGCCGTAGCCGAGCACATTCGGGGACGGCTCGATGGTCATCCGGCTGATGTCGATCCGGATCTGGTCGGCGATGCGGTTGGACTGCGTTCCAGGCTTCTGCTTGAAGCCTGCCGGAATCGCGTCCCGCCAGAACGCCACCGCGTTACTGCCGGTTTCAGCAGCGTCGGCAATCACGATGAGTTTGTCCGGGTCGCTGCCGAAGCCCATCAACGTCGGGGTGGTGCCCGAACCACGGGAAATAGCGCCCATCGCCAATGCCTTCTCGCCGGGCATGGAATCGTAGGGGGACGACCACGCCCCGTCCTTCTCATCGGTGGACAGCGTCGTTCCGTTCCAGATCACCTTGTTCATGTGCTTTTCGGTGACTACATAGATGCCGTTGTGTTCATCAATGACGATGCTGTTGTCGACTGCCTCGCCGTTGAACGTCACCGACGCCTTCACATTCAGGTCCCGGTCCAGGACGACCAATGCACCGGGAGCGGCAGCAGCCAGGAAGCCGTCGTAGGTCATGTTCAGCCCGATGATGCGGGTAACCGACTTGGCGACGTCTGCGGGCAGCCCCTTGGCGACATCGGCGGTCTTGACGATCCGCGGCGGGTCACCGACCACGTTGCCATCGGTTGTCTTCAGCACGTGGGTGCCACCGTAGACGCAGTAGTGATTGCCGTCTCGATCAAACAGGTTGTAGACCCCGTTGATGCCACTTTCCATATTGAGACCAGCGGCGCCCAGGCCCTTCAGCGCGCCGAGGATCTTCGTCTCGTCCTTGGCACGGTAAGCAGCGTCGAGCTGAGTCAACGCGGCATCAAGCGCGGCCGGTGTCGCCATCGCAGCGGACGTTTCGAAGCCCGGGTAAGGAAGCAGCCCTCCCACGGCTTCAAAGGCATCACCGGTCACCCGGATCTTCTGCACTCCTACCGCACCGCTGGCAAAGGCGATGACCTCCCCGCCCACGCGCTTCAAGGTGGGATTGGAGGTCACCAGGGTGGGCACGGTCGCCACATCCGCGGCGGTGAGGTTTCGGCTACCCACCGGCCCCGCGATAAGCACCGAATCGGTGGCCGCTGGATTGAAGTGGGAGGTCGGGTAGACGCTGTCCGCCAGCCACGGGTTCGGCGGAGGCATGTTGGGCGGCGTCGGCGTCGGCTGGACGACGGGGCGGGAGGCCTCGGCCGCCGAGGTATGGGTCTCGCTCGTGGTCTCTCGGCTGCATGCGGGAAGCACCAGCAAAATCACCACAGCCAAACACACAGGCGGAGCTACACCCCAGATCCTGGTCGCCATCTGCGATTCCCATAACGGCCTCGGTGGATGCCAGTCTCCGCGTGCCAAGCCGCCCCCACCACCGCAAAGGCACTGTGGGCCGACCGGTACTTCTACTTAGCAAGAGCGCAGGGGGGACTGAGCGGACCAAAAGCTCCTTCCAGGCCCCGGACCGCCCCACATTGCATGCCAACCACTTCTGGCAGCCATCAAGCACCCTACGGCTGCAGCGCTTCCAACACCCGACATTCCGCCACGCGCCCCCCCGGGCAGTTGCCAATCATCCGCTCCAGCTCTCCCTGCAACGCCTGCAGATCACGGACCCTGCGAGCAATATCGGCGATGTGCGCCTTCACCACAGCGTCCACCGAACTGCATTGGTGGTCGCGCTGCTCGCCAAATGCGATCAGCTCACGGATCTGTTCGATCGGAAATCCAAGCTCGCGGGCACGGCGAACGAACGCCAACCGACGCTGGTCCTGAGCACCGTAGCACCGGTAATTGCCCTCGGACCGGATCGGCGGCTGCAGCAGGCCGATCTTTTCGTAATAGCGGATGGTTTCGGCCTTGGTGCCGGTCTGCCGGGCCAACTGACCGATGGTGAGCGTGCTGGACATGGGCTTGACCTTCTAGTGGCTACAGGGTTGATAAAGGCGCCCTGATCCCATGTCAAGCCCGGGCGTCGCCCGACAGGAACCCATCAATGGACCATTGCTGCGGCAACAAACGCCAGGAACTGCAATCCTTGGCGCTGCATAGTGCGCAGCGCCGCGTGTTGGTCGCGGTGCTGGTGATCAATCTTGCGATGTTCTTCATCGAGTTCGGCGCGGGCATGGTGGCGCATTCCAGCGCACTGCAGGCCGACGCTGTGGACATGCTGGGCGATGCGATCGTGTATGGCTTGAGCCTGTGGGCCGTGAATCGCGGTGCGCGCTGGGAGGCCGGTGCCGCTCTGGCCAAGGGATTGCTGATCCTGGCGTTCTTCGTCTTCATCGTCGTGGAGGTCATCAGCAAGCTGGTGCACGGCGTGCCGCCATCCAGCGGACTGATGCTGGTGTTCGGCGCCATCGCGCTGTTGGCCAACCTGGCCTGCCTGGCATTGCTGTGGCGTTTCCGCGCGCTCAACATCAACATGAAAAGCACGTTCGAATGCTCGCGCAACGACGTGGCGGCCAACGTGGGCGTGCTGATGGCAGCCGGCGGCGTCGCGCTGACCGGTCACGCCTGGCCCGATATTCTGGTCGGCGCAGTGATAGCGCTGCTGTTCCTGACCTCTGCGGCGCGGGTCATCGGCGAAGCGTGGCCCGCATGGCGGGCGGCGGCGGCAAGGTAGAGCACCCTTCCCCACCCGCCGGCCGCCCTCTTGACCCGGATGTTCAGAGCGTCGCTTGCGCCTGCAACGTAAACACCCATGCATCCGGCCGGTCTGACAATCCGGACGGCCGAGTCACGTATTGCAGCGCTGGACGCAGAACCAGCCACGGTGCCACCTGGACGCCATAGTTGAGCTCCAGCATTTCTTCCCGGGTCTGCACCTGCTGGCCGGAAGCCTGCTGGTAGGCCTGCAGCCGACGTGAGAAGTCCAGCCGGGTCCAACCCACGCTCAGGATGTCGTCCTCGCGTGCCCGGAACGGACCTCGCCAACTGACACCCAGCTCCCACGAACGCCGCAACGTGCCGGTGCGAACATCGGCCTGCGTGCCGATGGCAAAGGCTGAAATGCCACGGACGGTCTCTTCCTCCGGCTTCCAGATGCGCTGCGCCAGCTGCACATACTCGCCGCTGCGATGCGAGGCTTCGCGCGCGCCGGGACTGCCCAGAACGGCCGCGTTTGAGGTGTCCCAGTAGTAACCCGCCTTGTAGGTGCCGCCGTAGCCGCGCTGGCCGGGGTCGTTCACGTAGCCCAGCTCGACCGGGAAGAACAGGCCGGTATTGCCATCCAGTGCCAGCTTGAAACCGTTGTCGGCCTGCTTGCGGGAGGGATTTACGTCGAACACGCCTGTCTGCGCATACCAGCCGGACGGGTCGGTCCATTTGACGCGCAGGCCCCATTGCCCGGTCGGATTGTCGAGCCAGCCTGAGCTGTAGATCGGTCCTAGAGGATGACCACACTGCCCGTTGTTGTTGAAATTGCAGGTATAGGGCAGCCCGCCGAAATCATTGCCCATCGAGAAGAAGCCGCCTTTCAGACTAAGCCGCTTGTCCAGCAGCGCACGCTCGTAGGAGACCTCGTTGAGGCGGAAGTTCTGGCCCTGCCCCCAGAACGCCTGGTTCTGGATGTAGCTGCCGGTGTACCGATCGTGCGCCGCCTGGCCGAACCGATCTGACAGGACTACCCGCAGCGTGCCATCCACGCCGAACGCCTTGCCCGTGTCCACGACGGCGCCGAAATCAACATGGGTTGCCGTCGCGGTGCCCGAGCCACGATAGCCGCCGTCGACATAGCTCGAGGACACCACCACGCGCGCCGTCGGGGTGACACCCCTGTCCTGCAACCAGTCGCGCACTGGCAGGCCGGTACTCAACGGGACCTGCTTGACGGACTCCACCGGCTTTACAGGAACCGTATCACCGGCCAGCGCCGGCTGACACGCCAGGACCGCGCTGATCGACAACACCACTACAGATGCGCGCATCACGGCGCCCTCCTCTTCCGGGCCGTCCTGCGCCGCCAGATCCAGATACCCAATGCAATGATCGCCAGCCCACCCAGCGGCAGGCCGTAGGTGGTCAACGTCATCAGCAGCGGCCTGGGACCGCCTGCGCGCGCGAGGCGCACGTCGGCTTCAGAAACGCTGTCGCCCGGACCAAACTGCTGACGGACATAGGTGGCGACGCTGGCCACTTCCTCATCGCTGAGCCGCTGTACGTAGGAGCCGGTGGAGAAATGCGGCATCACCGTGTGTTCGCCGGCCACGTCGCGATCCACGCCGGTGAGAATGGTGGCAATCAGGTTCTGCGGCGTGGCTGCGCCGACCGTGCTGTTGTTGACCAGCGAGGGGTAATACTGATCCTTGCTGCCCTCGCCGCGCGTGCCGTGGCAGCTGGCACAGACACCGTCATAGAGCACATGGCCGTCGGTGAGCGGCAGACCGGTGCCGCGGATGCCGGCCTCTCCCGCACCCGCGCCGGTGCGCAGCGTCCACGATGAGGCGTTTCTGCGCATCGAGGGGTCCGCGACCGCGGGCACAGTCCTCAGGTACGTCACGATGGAAGCGATGTCCTGGTCGGTGAGTTTGGACAGGCTGTGCGTGATGGCCTCGGCCATGCCGCCACCCGCCTGCGCCTTGCCGGCGACCTTGCCGATCTTCAGGTACTGCGCGATCTCCTGGTCTGTCCAGGCCCCAATGCCACTGACCTTGTCCGAGGTGATGTTGGGGGCGTACCACAGCCCCAGCGAACCGCCCGACAACGCTTGGTCGGCGTTCTCCTGCATCAGCAGCCCGCGCGGCGTGTGGCAACTGCCGCAGTGCTCCAGGCCTTCAACGAGGTAGGCGCCGCGGTTCCACTGCGCGCCCTTGGAAGGATCGGACGGCACCGGCTTGCGATCAAGGAACAGCAGGTTCCAGCCGGCCATCGACAGGCGCACATTGAACGGGAACGGCAGGTCGGTGGACGGAGAGAACTGTTCGACCGGCTTTACCTCGGCCATGAAGTACGCATAGAGGTCGTGGACGTCGCGATCGGTCAACTTCGCGTACGACGTGTACGGCATCGCCGGATAAAGGCGGGCACCGTCCTTGCGGATGCCCTGGCGAACGGCACGCTCGAAGTCCGCCTCGCTGTAGCTGCCAATGCCGAACTTCACCGAGGGCGTGATGTTGCTGGCCCAGATCTCGCCCATGGGTGAGGAAATGGAGTAACCGCCCGCATAGTCCTTGCCGCCATTGGGCTTGGTATGGCAAGCCATGCAGTCGCCCGCCGTGGCGAGGTAGCGCCCGCGCTCGACCGCGTCGTCGGCGTGGACGTTGGTCGTCGCCATCAGTGCCAGGACCAGGCCCGGTAGGGTCAGCCACTTCACAGGGCACGCTCGATGGCATCGGCGGCCTTCAGGCCCAGCGCCGCCATGGTCAGGGTGCTGTTGACCACGCTTGCCGACACCATCGCGCTGCCACCGGGCAGCCACAGGTTGGCATGGTCGTGGGCGCGGCAATTCTCATCCACCACCGAATCGCGCGGATCGCTGCCCATGATGGTGGAGCCCATGATGTGGTTGTTTGCATTGAGCGCGGTGGTGATCTCGAATTCTTCGGCGTTGAACAGCGTTCCGATGTGACGCAGCTGCTCGCAGGCCTTGTCGTAGCCCTTGCGCGCATAGTCGCCCAGCGAATAGTGGATGTCCGGGCACGCCAGGCCCAGGCCGTCCACGCGCGAAGTGGACAGCGTCAGGCGGTTGCTCGGATCCGGCAGCGGCTCCAGGCTGATCGAGAGGTCCACGCCGTACACCGCTCGCCGGCGGATCTCGGCGTCCAGTGCCTCGCCGACAAGCCCCATCTTGAGCGCCTGCTGGGTGGCCACCGGAACGCGGCTGATGTTGTTGAGGATGATCTTGTTGGCCGAGTACTCAGAGCGGAAGCTGCCATCGCGCGGGCCCACCATGCAGCTGGACTGCGCGGGACCGCGCCCGAGCCAGATGGGGCGGTCCGCGATGAAGGAGCAATGGAAGCCCGAGTGATCCATCATGTTGCGGCCGACCTGGTCGGACGAATTGGCGATGCCGTTCGGGTTCTGCGCATTGGCGGCCAACAGCAGCAGGCGCGGCGTTTCCAATGCGTTGCATGCGACCACGAACTGCCGCCCGGTCGCCTTGTGGCTGACACGCTCGCGGTCGTACCAGTGCACCGCGGTGACAGTGTTGTTGTGGTCGGTGTCGATCCGGTACACCACCGCCTCGTCCAGCACCACCGCGCCCTTCTTCTCGGCTGCATCCACCGTGTGGACGCCGTTGTACATGGCGCCGATCGGACAGATCGGCTGGCAGTTGTTGTTGCCACAGCACGCCGGGCGCTCGTTGAAGGGCTGGATGGTGCGTCCCTGCGGAATCGGCACCAGGTTGTAACCATGTGGGTTGACCACCGCGGCGAAGGTGGAATCGCCATGGCCCCACGGAATCATGTCGGCGATGTACGGCCTGGAGCGCTCGCGGGGGCTCTGGCGCTCGGGGTCGTTCGGTCCGGAGACGCCCATCGCCTCTTCGGCGCGGCAGTAGTACGACTCGATATCCGAATACGCGATCGGCCAGTCGCGGCCTACCCCATAGGCGGATTTCATCTTGAAATCGACCGGCAGATGGCGCCAGCACGAGGCGGCCCAATGCCAGGTGGTACCGCCAACGGCCTTGATGAAGCCTTGGCGGAAGCTGTTGCCGTCCGGCCCGGAAAGGGCCACGTAATCATTGGGCGGAAAGTACAGCGGCGCAGTGGCCAGCGGTGACTGACGGTACGGCCCCTGGAAGTCGCTGCCGATGCGGCGCTCGAAGCTGGCATTGCGCCAGTTCTGGACGATCTCGGCCCGCTCCAGACGGGGGCCGGCTTCCAGAATCACGACGGATCGACCTGCGGCGGCCAGCTGGTTGGCGATCAGGGCGCCAACGACGCCGGAACCCACCACGATGACGTCTGCATCGACGTCACCGCTGTTGAATGTTGGTTTTTTCACGGGAATGCACTCGGAAAGCGCGGCGCAAGCGCGCCACGCGGCAATCGGCAGGAAGGCGGTGGGTCAGCGCAGGGCGATGGCGGCCGGCGGTGCGGCGACCCACCAGGCCGGGCCACCCAGCGCGTACGTCGCCGGGAACAGGCCGTCGGCAACCGGGCGCTGCATGAGCGCGTCACGGTAGGCGACGGTAACCGCGTCGGTGCCCTTCCCTAACGTGCCGGTGTACCACGCGGCAATGATGGCCAGTGCAGCATCGCGCACGCCTGGCGACGCGACGATCTTCGCTGGAGAGTCTGCGTTGGCGGCAACGCGCTTCAGCTCGGGAAGTGCGGCGGTGGTAGCCGGATCCAGTGAAGCCAGCGCGGCGCGGATTCTGCCGGCGACAGACGGATCAAGATCGGCCTTGCCGGTCAGGGCCACGGAGAGCGCAAGGAATTCGGTGTCTGCAGCGGTGTTGCCCGCTGCTGCCGCATCGTGGCGAGGGGACGGGTTGGCGCTTGGCTGGGTGTCGGCAGCGGGTTCATCGCTGCGCCGGCAGGCCGCGAGCAACGCCATCGAGGCAGACGCCAGAAGGAACTTCCGACGCGACCATCCATGGGATTGCACTGGGCCCGCATCACCGTTGCTGTGATCCACGGGGCGTTCCAATTATGACGTGGGGGGTCGGACAATGATTGCAGGCGCCGCGCGGCACATCAATTGTCGAAGCTAATAGTTCCGAAACGCAATCAATAGTGTCTGCTTGCGCTTAAGTGATGACAAACAGCAACTTGCACCCGTTTTCAGCTGTGCGTACCTGCATCGGTCGATGATGGAACGATCTGTCTTCATTGCGCGCAACATTCACGCCAGCATGACAGTAGCCAGCTTGCGCGGTCCAGGATGCCCCTCTCCTGATGCAGGGCCCAAGGCGGCTCGCGAAGCGCGTCATCCAGAACGCCCGCGAAGATTCCCAGCTCCGTTGTTGCCCATGCGCACTCACCTGGCACAAGGCAAAGACCATTGCTTCCAGCGCAACCACAACGCCCGCAGTACCCTGACCTAGAGTGGCACGGAGGGAGCCACGTCCAACGCCCATGAAAACGAAACAGGGCGTTACTCGGTGATCGCCGACACACTACCTGCAACCACGCGCCAAACCCCTTCCTTCTGCACCCACGTGCGTAGATAGCGGAACCGGCCAGAGAATGGATCTCCCATGAGCGTGCCAGCCAGCGCGGCGGTGACGACGGTGATGCATGTCGTACCGTACGAACGCCACTCCACGGCCTGCCAGTCCGCCTGAGACAAGCGCTGCGCCCCCGAGCGATGCAGGTGCAGGTCATCTGCCTTCGTGTAAACGCCGCCTCCCGGCCCGACGAACAGCAGCTCATCATCAATCAGCAGGTCCAGCTCAGCGACATCGCTGTGCAGCATGGCGACGCGAAGTCGCTCTTCATACGCTTCAATCTGCATGTGCGTCGGTTCTCCAGATAGCGTTCCAGCCTCAATTGCCGTGCAATCCACCACCCTTTGGCGCAGGGCCTAGTGTGCCCTCGCCCTCGCCAGCTCCACCTCTGGGGCCAGAGTGTGGACCACCCGCCCTTCTGCATCGAGAAACTCGATGGCGCCGTAGCCTTCTTCGGTTACCGTCAGCCGCAAGCGGGTCCTGTCGGCCTTGTCGCTCAATGCGATGGCTGGCGTTCCGTCTGCCCCCACCACCATCCGGATGCGCGTTGATGTTTTGACCCCAGGAACCAGGCGATTGCCGAGGGCCGGCTCGCGCAGCAGCGGTGGTGCCTGGTTGATCGAGAACGCCACCTCGCCGTCCGGTGAAACACGCCAGCCGATGGCATCCATGGCCGGGTGGTCCAGGGCCAGAACCGCCATTCCCCCGGCCACATCGGCGGTGCCGAATCCACCCCGCTCGCTGCCTTTGTCATCGTAAAGCACCAGCCCGGCGACGTTGAAGGCCCGTCGGTACTGGATTCCATCGATGATCGGGGCAGGGGTCCGGCCCGACAGCGTCATGCGGATCACGCCGTTCTCGTCGACGATATCGATGCGCTGGGCAGTGATTCGATCATGGTCGGGCGTGGCGACCGTCATCTCCGGACTGCGGGATTCGATGATGCGCTGCAGCGCACCCGGGGAGGGGCGGGACGGACCTGGGTCCTCCGCCGCGTTGGCCAGAGGACAGACCAACAGAGAGGCAAGAACGGCAGCGATAGCGAGGTTATTCATGCAGGCTCCCCTAGCGGTGGGTGGCTTCTGGCTGGACGCATCAGCGGTGCCGCAGGCCTCACCGCCATGCCACCCACGCCCCTGGCGGCACTGACTGGACGTCGATGGCGGTTCCCCGCGCCGCCCTGACCAGCGCGCCAAGAGGATCGTCCACTTCCTGGTATGCATCAACGCCCGAGATACCGTAGTGGATCGGGACCACGGACCGCGCGCCCAGCACGGTGGCGGCCGCGATGGCCTGCTCGGGGGTCAACACGCCCGGCTGTCCGCTGACGGGCGTGCGCCATCCGAACCTGGCGCCGTTGATCGGCAGGAACGCCACGTCGAAGGGCCCGAACTGGCGACCGATCTTCCACCAGTGACCGTGCCACATCGTGTCTCCGCCATGGAAGATCCGCCGGCCCGCGGCCGATACCACCCAGGAAACCTGCGTGTCGCCG